>JBJTFE010000180.1:0-18015 GCA_046093265.1 Phenylobacterium sp.
AGAAGAGCGCAATTGCCTGAACGACCATAGAGGCCTCCTGAGTACTGTATCGAGACCATGACAAAAGCCGGTGTCGCTCTCTACGCGCAATCTCACTGGTGCAGGCTTGGTTGCCAGCAGGTTGTACGATGCACATGGCACAGCTAGAAATTCAGGATGATCGAAATAGCCCAGATGCGTGAGGATCTGATCCTGGGGTGGCGTGCTGCATGCGAGGCCGTTGCATCGGAGCGCGTCTATCTTGGCAGAGTAACCCTCCCGCCCTTTGATCCCAACAACCCGTTCCAGCGCAACCACATCAGGAAGGATTGGCCAAGTTACGTAGTGCTGGATCGCGATGCCGTCGTCGGCTGGGCTGATGTCACGCCGATGGACATTCCAGAGTGCGCGCATCGGGGGATTCTTGGCATGGGGCTCCTCGCCTCTCATCGAGGAATGAGGCTTGGCAGCCGCTTGCTGGAAGCCTGCATAGCTCACATGCCCCGCACCCAAATGAGCAAGATTGAACTATCCGTCTACATCTCAAACACAGCTGCGATCGCGCTTTTTCGGCGGTTCGGCTTTACCGAATTTGGCATGGTGCGCGACCATCGACGCCTAGACGGTGTAAGCTATGACGTCCTGCTCATGGAGCTGGCAACTTCATCTGATGCGTGAATTGAATGTCGGAGACGCCAGGTGCCAAAATCCCAAGCCAAGGCTCTTTGGGAGTTACGGTGACACTGTATGAAATAGATCGTCACTCAAGGCATCGGGACTTGCCATGCGGCAGGCCTGGGACAACGACGCGCGCCAGCCGGGCCATCGGTAGAGCTCCCTCGGGTCACGGCACTCAGTCGCACAGGACCGGGGTTTCGTACAGTGTCACCCTAACCCCCGTAACCCGCGAATGCGGGCCGGCGGGGGTCTGCGGCGACGGGGTTTGCCCCCCTCACCCGGCGTCGCCGGGAGCTCCCCCTTGGGGGCGCAATTGAGCACAGCCTTTCCTCCCGATCACCGGAGGTGGACCGGGCCTGCGTAGCGGAGGTTACAGACCCGGAATCTTGATCCGCGAGCTGCGTTCCCGGGCGATGACCACGGTCTTGTCGCCGATCAGCGACTTAATCCGCGCCTCCTCGGCGGCCGGGTCGATGGGCGCCGGCGCATTGTCCGCCTCGGCTGCGGCGACGGTCGGGCTGCGCGGCTCCCCGGGCTTCCAGAACATCACCCGGTCGGCGAAGCTCTTTTCCTTGTGGGCGATGTCGCCGTTCTCGTCGTCGATGACGAAGCGGATCAGCGGATCGGCCTTGTCGCCGCCCGCCTTGGCGATCAGCAGCTCCTCTCCGTCGGAACGGGTCTCGGCCAGGGAACGGCCGATCAGGGCGTTGCGCGCCGCACTCTCGGGCTGAAGTTCCTGGGGGCGGGGCTGGCCCGGCGCCGGCGGGCGCAGGGCGAAATCCGGCGGCACCACGAGAGGCGCCTTGGACACCACCCGGAACTCGTCGGGGGTGACCTTGGTCATGCCCAGGGCCTGGCGCGTCGACTGGCAGCCAGCGAGGCCTGTCGCTCCGGCCAGGACGGCGATGACCGCGATGTGTTGCAACTTCATCAAGACATGGCTCCTTGGGCCGCCCCCGGCCACGCCCCCCAGATAGCGCAAAGCCCGCCGAGCGCCAACCGCCCTGAACGGCGCCTTCATCGGTCTGCGGTCTTCCCGGTCAGAGGTTGAGCAGGGCCGGATCCCCGCCCTGGGCCATGATGTTGACCGATATGACGCGTTCATTTGCGAACCTGTGCAGGGCGTGCGGTCCGCCCGCCTTGGGTCCGGTGCCGGAGAGACCGATCCCGCCGAAGGGCTGCACTCCGACCACGGCTCCGATCATGGAGCGGTTGACGTAGACGTTCCCGGCGGGAACCTGCACCTGGACTTCACGTGCGAAGCGCTCGATCCGGCTGTGAACCCCCAAGGTCAGACCATATCCCCGCGACGCCAGCCGCGCGGCGAACTCGGGAAGCTCGTCCGGACGGTAGCGGCAGATGTGAAGGATCGGGCCGAACACCTCCCGCTCGAGAAAGTCCGGCTTCGGGACCTCAGCGATCGTCGGGGCAAAGAAGCACCCGGCCGACGGGACGCCTTCCGCGCGGGCCAGAACGACGGCCTCATGGTCGAGCCTTTTCACATGCGCCTCGAGGGCGCCCAGAGCCGGGGTGTCGATCACCGGCCCGACATCTGTCGAGGGGTCCGCCGGATCGCCGACCTTGAGCACGGCCAGCGCACCGGTCAGGCCCTTGATAACCGCGTCGGCGCTCTCGTGGGGCACGAAGAGCATGCGGAGCGCCGAACAGCGCTGTCCCGCCGAACCGAAGGCGGAGACGATGACATCGTCGACGACCTGCTCGCTAAGCGCCGTCGTATCGATGAACATGGCGTTCAGGCCGCCTGTCTCGGCGATGAAGGGGATGATCGGGCGGCGATTCTCCGCGGCGGCTATGGCCAGGCTGCGGTGGATCGACCAGGCGGTCTCGGTACCGCCGGTGAAGGCCACGCCGTCGATTCCCGGGTTGGTGACAAGCGAGGCGCCGATCGTCTCGCCCGGTCCCGGCAAAAGGGCCAGTAGCCGGGGATCAAGGCCCGCCCTGTGGAACAGACGAACGGCCGCCGCGGCGATCAGCGGCGTCTGCTCCGCCGGCTTGGCCACAGCAGCGTTGCCGGCGGCCAGGGCGGCGGCGACCTGGCCCGTGAAGATCGCCAGGGGGAAGGTCCAGGGGCTGATGCAGGCGAAGACGCCCCGCCCGAACAGCTGCCACTGGTTGGTCTCGCCCACCGGACCGGGCAGATCCCGCGGCGGGCCGAACGCCTCCTCGGCCTGAAGGGCGTAGTATCGGCAGAAGTCGATGGCTTCGCGAACCTCCGCCACCGCGTCGTTGAAGGTCTTGCCCGCCTCGAGCACGAGCAGGGGAAGGAGGCGGTCCATCTCGCCTTCCAGGGCCTCACCCATGGCGCGCAGCACCGCCGCCCGCGCGGCGCCCCCTGCGCGATCCCAGGCTGGCTGTGCCGCACGCGCCTGGGCGATCGCCGCCTCCACATCGCCGGGCTCCGAAGCGGTGACGAGGCCGATGACCTGATCCGGACGCGCGGGCGCGAAGACTTCGGCTTGCCGGTCCTCGCGCAAGGCGCCGGCGATGATGGGGCCGGCGGCAGGGCGGCTGCGCAACTGGTCAGTGATGTGCTGTGAGAACCGGTTCCGCTCACCGGCCTGGCTGAAGTCGCGCCCGATCGGGTTTCGGCGGCCGGCGCCATAGATGTCCCTCGGCAGTGGCAGCCGTGGATGGCGATCGGGACTGGCCTCGACGAGCGCGACCGGGTCCCGCGCCACATCCAGGGCTGGAACCGTCTCGTCCAGCAGGACATGCACGAAGGAGCTGTTGGCGCCGTTCTCCAGCAGACGGCGCACCAGATAGGGAAGGAGGTCCTCATGGCCTCCCACCGGCGCATAGGCGCGAAGGGTCAGATCGCCGTAGGCCGCTCTAGCCGCCTCATAGAGCGCCTCTCCCATGCCGTGCAGACGTTGATGCTCGATATCGATCCCGGCGTCGCCGGCCATGGAGCGCACCGCGGCGAGGGTGTGGGCGTTGTGCGTCGCGAACTGCGGATAGAGATCGGGTGAGGCGTCGATCAGCGCCCGCGCGCAGGCCAGGTAGGACAGGTCCGTGGCCGCCTTGGTCGTAAACACCGGATAGTCGGGCATGCCTGAAACCTGCGCGCGCTTGATCTCGCTGTCCCAGTAGGCGCCCTTCACGAGACGAACCATGATGCGCCGCCCGGACCGGCGGGCCAGGTCGGCGAGGGCTTCGATGACCGCGAGGCCGCGCTTCTGGTAGGCTTGCACGACGACGCCCAGACCCCGCCAGTCGCCCAGTTCCGGCTCCCAGGCGAGCTTCTCGACGAGTTTCAGAGACAGGACGAGCCGGTCGGCCTCCTCGGCATCGATCGCCAAATTGAGGTCCTGACGGGCGGCGATCAGGGCCAGGGTTTTCAGACGCGGATAGAGCTCCTGCCAAACCCGGGCCTCCTGAGCGGCCTCATACCGGGGAAAGAGTGCGGACAGTTTAACCGAGACCCCATGTCCGTTTTCGGGCCCTGCCCCCTCAGCGGCCCGGCCCACCGTCTCAATCGCCTCGGCATAGAGGCGGGCATAACGCCCGGCGTCGGCGTCGGTGCGGGCGCCCTCGCCCAGCATGTCGAAGGAGCAGAGCATGCCCTCGCGCCGGGCCCGGCCCAACGCTTCATCGATGGTCCGCCCCAGGACGAACTGCTCGCCCATGATCCGCACGGCGGCGGCCACTGCCTGACGGATCACCGGCTCTCCCGCCTTTGCGGTCAGCCGCTTGAAAAATCCGCCGAAATCGCGCCGCGCCTCCTCATCGACGTCAATGAGCCGGCCGGTCAGCACCAAACCCCAGGTCGATGCGTTGACGAAGAGGCTGTCCGATTTGCCGAGGTGGCTGGCCCAGTCGGCCATGGAGATCTTTTCGGCGATCAGCCGGTCACGCGTTTCGGCGTCGGGGGTTCGAAGCAGGGCCTCTGACAGGCACATCAGGGCCAGCCCTTCGCGGGTGCCGAGCGAGAAAGCCTTGAGAAAGCTTTCCACCATGCCCGGTTTGCGGGCCGAGGTGCGGGCGCCTTCCACGAGGCTTGCGGCCTGTTCAACCACTGCCCGGCGGGCGCTCGCCGACAAGGGCTCCCGGGCCAGTAGGGCGCGGATCACCGCGGCCTCATCGGCGAATTTTCCGGCGTCCAGATCGTCCCAGTTACGCGCCGGCGTCATGGCCAGACTCCCTCGTATGACGGCGCCCCGGGATCAGGCCCCCGGATCCGCCTTGCGCTCGCTGCGGAAGGAATCCCACAGCATCAGCGCCACGCCGACATTGATGGCGCTGTCCGCCAGATTGAAGACCCAGGGAAAGAAGCCCAGGGCGCTGACGTCGATGAAGTCGACCACTGCGCCGAATCGCGCGCGGTCGATAGCGTTGCCCACGGCGCCGCCGATGATGAGGCCGAGGCCAAGGGCGAGGAGGCGGCGGTCGGTCCGCCGCAACCAGGCCGCCATGACCAGGGCGACGGCGAGAGCGAAGGCGGTCAGGCCCCAGCGAACCAGGTCGTGCCGCGCCTGGAGGAAGCCGAAGCTGACCCCCTCGTTCCAGACCATGGTGAACCTGAGAGGCCCGAGAACCGGGACAGACAGGCGCAGGGGAAGGTCCAGACCGTAGAGAACCCAGGCCTTCGACGCCTGGTCCGCTGCGACAAGCACGGCGGCGAGGGCGAAGCCCAGGCGCCCGGCCGGCGTGACCGTACCGGCCGGCTTATCCACGGGCGGCGTCCCAGGCGGCCACGGCGTCGGCATCGCGCAGGGCGAGGTCCGGATAGCGGGGATCCTGGCCCACCTCAGGCAGGATGCGCCAGGAGCGGGCGCACTTGCGACCCTCGGCCTTGCGCGGCTCGACCCGAACCCCAGTGACCTCGGCCAGCGCGAAGGCCCCGTCCGGGCCGGGGCCGGCGATCAGGGTCGCCTGGGAGGTGCGGAACACCTCTGCGGCGTCCAGGCCCTCGAAGGCCGCCAGCAGGCCGGCGTCGGCGACATGGACCACGGGCGCCGCCTCCAGGGGGCCGCCCAGGCGCTTCTCGCGACGCTCAGCCTCCAGGGCGCCCATGACCACGCCGGTGACGGCCTGGACCTTCGCCCACCGCGCCGCCTCGGCCGGATCGCTCCAGGCGGCGGGGGTGTCGGGGAAGATGCGCAGGCAGTTGGACCCGGCTTCGGGGAAGCGGGTGGTCCACGCCTCCTCCATGGTGAAGGGGATCAGGGGGGCGAGCCAGATGGTCAGGCGCTCGAAAACCAGGTCCATGACCGTGCGGGCGGCCCGGCGCTTCAGGCTGTCCGGCCGGTCGCAGTAGAGGGCGTCCCGGCGGATGTCGAAGAACAGGGCCGACAGGTCGGTCTGGCAGAACTCGGTCAGGGGCCGGGCCACGTCCTGGAAGGAGTAGCGGCCGTAGGCCTCGCGCACCTGGCCGTCCAGCTCGTGCAGCCGGTGCAGGATGTAGCGCTCCAGGGGCGGCATGTCGGCGGGATCGACCCGCTCGGCCTTCGAGAAGCCGGCCAGGGCGCCCAGCAAATAGCGCAGGGTGTTGCGCAGCTTGCGGTAGGCGTCGGTGGTGGTGGCCAGGATGGTCTTGCCGATCCTCTGGTCCTCGGCATAGTCGACCATGGCCGCCCAGAGGCGGAGGATCTCGGCGCCGGACTCGCGGATGACCGTGTCGGGCTCCAGGGTGTTGCCCTTGGACTTCGACATCTTCTCGCCGTTCTCGTCGACGGTGAAGCCGTGGGTCATGATGGCGTCATAGGGCGCCCGGCCCCGCGTGCCCGAGCTTTCCAGAAGGGACGACTGGAACCAGCCGCGGTGCTGGTCGCTGCCCTCGAGGTAGAGGTCGGCGGGCCAGCGGGTGTTCTTGCGGCCTTCCAGGGTGAAGGCGTGGGTCGAGCCGGAATCGAACCAGACGTCGAGGATGTCCTCGACCTTCTCGTAGCGGGCCGGGTCATGACCGCCGAGGAAGCTCTCGGGCGGGTCAGTGAACCAGGCGTCGGCGCCGCGCTCGGTGATGGCCTCGACGATGCGGCGGTTGACCTCTGGATCCACCAGGGGCTGGAAGGTCTCGCGGTCGACGAACATCGCCAGGGGCGCCCCCCAGGCCCGCTGGCGGCTGATCAGCCAGTCCGGCCGACCCTCCACCATGGAGCGGATGCGGTTGCGGCCGGCCTCGGGATAGAAGGCGGTGGCGGCGATGGCGCTCAGGGCCGTCTCGCGCAGGGTGGCGCCCTTCAGCTCCGGGGTGTCCACGGCCTCGTCCATGCGGATGAACCACTGGGGCGTGTTTCGGAAGATCACCGGCGCCTTGGAGCGCCAGGAGTGGGGATAGCTGTGCTCCAGCCGGCCCCGGGCCAAGAGGTTGCCGGCCTCGACCAGCTTCTCCATGACCGCGCCGTTGGCCGGACCGAACTTGCCGGCCTTCTTGCCCTCGGTCTCCAGCACCTTCAGGCCCGCGAAGAGGGCGACATGGGGCTGGTAGGCGCCGTCGGCGTCCACCGTCTCGGGAATCTCCCGGTGGCCATGGGCCAGCCACAGGAGGTAGTCGTCCACCCCGTGCCCGGGGGCTGTGTGGACAAAACCCGTGCCGGCGTCATCGGTGACGTGGTCGCCGGAGAGGAGGGGCACAGCGAAGCCGTAGTGGTCGTCCAGGGCGGCCAGGGGGTGGCGGCAGACCATGCCCGAGGGATCGACATCCCCGACCCTCCGCCAGCGGGCGATCTTGGCGGAGGCGGCGACGTCTTCGGCGCGGGCGTCGGCGACGATCAGGCGGTCGCCCGCCTTCGCCCAGGGCTCGAAGTCCAGCCCGGTCTCCATGGCCTCGACCTCATAGACCGCGTAGGCGATCTCCGGCGAGTAGGCGATGGCGCGGTTGGCCGGCAGGGTCCAGGGGGTGGTCGTCCAGATCACCACAGAGGCGCCGTCGGCGGCCTGCGGGCCCTCGACCACCGGGAACTTCACCCAGACGGTGGGGCTAAAGTGGTCGTGGTACTCGACCTCGGCGTCGGCCAGGGCGGTGCGCTCGACCGGGCTCCACATGACGGGCTTGGAGCCCCGATAGAGCTGGCCGGACACCACGAACTTGTGGAACTCGGCGACGATGGCCGCCTCGGAGGCGTAGTCCATGGTGGCGTAGCGGTTGTCCCAGTCGCCGATCACGCCCAGGCGCTTGAAGCCGGCCTTCTGGACCTCGATCCACTGGGCGGCGTAGGCGCGGCAGCGCTCCCGGAACTCGGCCTTGGAGACGTCCTCCTTGCGCCGGCCCTGGCCGCGCAGCTCTTCCTCGATCTTCCACTCGATGGGCAGGCCGTGGCAGTCCCAGCCGGGCACGTAGTCGACGTCGTAGCCCAGGGCGAAGCGCGAGCGGACCACGAAGTCCTTCAGGGTCTTCTGCAGGGCGTGGCCGATGTGGATGGCGCCGTTGGCGTAGGGCGGGCCGTCATGCAGCACGAAGAGCGGCGCCCCCCGGCCCTGGCGGTCGGCTCTCAGCCGCGCATAGAGGTCCTCCCAGCGGGCCAGGATCTCCGGCTCCTTGACCGGCAGGCCGGCGCGCATGGGAAAGGGGGTGTCGGGAAGAAAGACGGTTTCGCGGTAGTCGCGCGAGGCGGGAGCGGCGTCGTCGGCCATGGGACCTTCCAGGTTGGACCGGATCAGGGAGGGTGGGGAATTCCCGGCGCGCGCTGGAGGTCGTCCGGCGGCGTCACGCCGGGCGGGTAATTCGCGCAGGAGTCCGGACCAGGGTCATGGGGCGGGGCTATAGCAGACCGGCGGGGCGGCTGTCAGCAGGGGAGGGGGAGAGGCGGTCCCTATTCCGCTTGACGGGGCTTAGCCTCCAAACCTACCGTCGATCCCGACACCTGAAAGCAAGGGGATCAAATGAAAAGGCTGGCCCCATTCTGTGTCATGTTGGCGCTCATGGTTGCGGGCTGCACCACGACCCAGGCTCGCGTTTCGAGCCAGGTCTCTCCTAAGCCTCCACCGGGGTCGACAATCGTATTGGTGAAGCCTGATGTGACCTTGTCGCTGCTCACGGCATCCGGGGTCATGGAGCCTAGGGATGACTGGAATCAGGCAGTTGCAAGCAATCTATCCGAGCAGATCAGTCGGAAGCTAGAAGGACAATCCTATCGTTTCATAGCGCTTGATCCTGCGACCGGTACCCAAGGTCGGGCAAGCCAATTACTCCGCTTGAACCAAGCCGTTGGGCGGTCGATCGTTCTCTACAGTTACGGCGTCATCAATCTGCCGACGAAGCGAAATGGGTTCGATTGGACCCTTGGCGAAGGCGCAAGCGCGATCTCTCCAGACGCCCAATTCGCGATGTTTGTGCATGCGTCAGGCGCCTATTCCAGCAGCGCAAGGATCGCCACTGCCGTTGGCATGAGTCTGCTCGGCGTTGCCGTTCCATTGGGCCAGCAACAGGTGATGGCAACACTCATCGACCTAAAGACTGGCCGAGTAGTCTGGACCAATGTCGCGATCGCCGGGCCGACAGCGGATATGCGTGATCGTGAAGGCGCTGAAAACCTTACGGATTCCTTGTTGAAGGACCTGCCGATCTTGCCATGAGATCGATAGCACCAGTTTTCGTCGCCCTGATTGCATTTGCGGCGGTATCTGAGGTTAGCGCCGCTCCGCGCCCGGCGGGCGCTCGCCCGGCTCCCGGAAGTGTGGAAGCTGGGATGTGGGCTGAAATGGACAAAGCGGAGACGCATCTGCGCCAAACCGCTGATTTGAACCGCGACGAGGCGCTGAACAGTTATATCCGATCCGTGGCCTGCAAGGTTTCCGGGAACTACTGCCCCGAGATCAGGATCTATATCCTCGATCGGCCGTTCTTCAACGCGACCATGGGCCCGAATGGCTACGCTGAAATCTGGTCAGGTCTTCTCCTACGCTGCCAGAATGAGGCTCAACTGGCGTTTGTCCTGAGCCATGAGGTGGGGCATTACTCCGAAGAGCATTCGATTGAAGCCTTCAATGCTGACAAGTTGAGAGCTAACGCAACATTAGCTTTGAGCGTTGGCGTCGCCTTTTTCGGAGCTTACGCAGCCCTAAATGCGCCAACATATGAGTATGCGCAGCAGGTTATGAACGCAACGGGAAACACGATCGATTTGCTTTATCTTTCTCGCATATCGGCGTTGTTTGCCTATTCCCGACGAAACGAGTTTGAGGCGGACCAGATCGGTATCAGCTTGATGGGCCGTTCTGGATACGACCAATCGGAAGCTGTGAATGTTTGGAGGGCGCTCGAGTTGGAGGCGGAAGCATCGGACTTTGAGAAGGTCCGGAGGATCGGTGCGATCCAGAGCATCTTCTCCACTCACCCTATCAATTCGGACCGAATAGAAGCCCTGGAGGTTCGGCTTAGGGGGCAAGCCGCCTGGGGTCTAGTCGAGGCAGAGCGATACCGGGAGGCTATCCGTCCATTCGTTGGCAAGTGGCTGAGGCAGGAACTTCGCCGCAAGGACTTTGGCCAGACGTTGTTCCTCCTAGACAGGCTCTCTGCAGACGCCGAAGTTATGGGGACAATAGAATTTTTCCGTGGAGAAGTTTATCGTTTGCGCCGTAACGCCGGCGATCTTGAACTTGCACAGGCGGCCTATGAACGCGCCACTTTTCATTCTGACGCGCCAGTCGAAACCTGGCGGGAGCTAGGCGACATCATCAAGCGAAAATCCAGCTCGGACAAGGCGCGAGCGGCATATGTCGAGTATCGTAAGCGCGCCCCCTCTGCAGAGGATGGCTGGATTGTGGACGATGAGATCAAGAGCCTGACCAAGGAGGGTGAGAAATGATGAGGTCCACGGCAGCCTGGCTTTGCGCCACTATGGTCATGCTGACTGCCTGTGCATCGCCGACCCTCGTGACGCCCGGCCCCTTTCAGGTTGGTGGCACCCGGGTGAATGTCAGCCGTGAATGGTCTGACATCAGCGGAATCATGCCTGACGCTGCGAAGAAGGTTCGGCTGCTGTCGATAGACGGACCGCTGCTGAACAGGCTCTACATCACCGACGAACTGTCCCCCGGCGATGTGTTCGTGCGACCGCCGTCGAGGGAAAGGCCAACGCCAGTGCTTCGGGAGGGCATGTCGCCCTCGGAGCGTATGGAGTTCGTCACCGACAATGTGGTGGCCCTTGGGTATCAGCGAGTGGAACGACTCAACCCTAAACCCACCCGCTATCTCGGAGCGCCCGCCATCCGATTCGAGATCGACGCCCAAACACCAGAGGGTCTCGATATCTCGGGTCTCGCCGTTGTCTCGGCCGTCGGTGACCGGGTCCGCATTCTCCTCTACCTCGCTCCATCGGAACACTATTTCGCGGCGAGCTTGCAAGACGTTGAGGCCGTGATCCTTTCCCCGTGATCTAGGATCTGACTCCTCACCACGCCGACAGGATCATCCGCGCCATGGAGGCGTCGTCGTCGATCTGGGCGGTCATCTCCTGGAGGGAGGCGAACTTGGCCTCCGGGCGCAGGAAGGCGATGAGGTCGGTCTCGATCACCTGGCCGTAGAGGTCCTCGTCGAAGTCGAAGAGCCAGACCTCCAGGCGGGGGGCGATCTCGCCGGCGACGGTGGGGTTGACGCCGATATTGGCCACGCCCGCCAGGGTGCGGCCGTCGGCGAGGCGGGTGCGGGTGGCGTAGACGCCGAAGCGGGGGGCGACATAGTCGTCCAGCTCGACGTTGGCGGTGGGGTAGCCGAGGGTGCGGCCCAGCTGGCGACCGTGACGGACCTCGCCCTCGATGGCGAAGGGGCGGCCGAGAATGGCGGCCGCAAGGTCCGGGCGGCCCTCCCGCAAGGCGTTGCGGACATCGGTGGAGGAGAACTTGCCTTCACTATCGCCGTCGCCGATCGCCTCGGCCACCGAGACGCCGAATCCCAGGGCGCCGCCGTAGGCCAGCATCGTCGCCGGGCTGCCTGAGCGGCCCTTGCCGAAGGAGATGTCGAAGCCCACGGCCACGTGGCGGACGCCCAGGCCCTGGTGCAGGACCTGCTCGGCGAAGGCCTGGTCGGACAGCTCGCGCATGACCTCGTCGAAGGGCAGGAGGTAGAGCAGGTCCACGCCCAGGGCCTCGAGGGCCCGGGCCAGCTGTTCGGGCTTCATGAGGCGGAAGGCCGGGGCGTCGGGCTGGAAGATCCGCCGGGGGTGAGGATCAAAGCTCACGACGCCGAGGGGGACGCCGAGGTCCCGGGCGGCTGCGGCGGCCAGGCCGATCACCGCCTGGTGCCCGCGGTGGACGCCGTCGAAATTGCCGAGGGCGATGCTGGCGCCCCGGTCCTCGTCCGACAGTCCCCGCCAGCCCCGGATGACGCGCATGGTCAGCCCACGGCCTCGCGACGGGGCGCCAGGACCACGGCCTCGCCCTCGACGACCCGCTTGCCGTCCACCTCGCAGACGGTGGAGAGGGTCGCCTCGCCCCTTGCCGGATCCAGGGCCTCTACCGTGACGCGGACGTCGACGATGTCGCCCAAGCGCACCGGGCGGCGGAAGCGCAGGGACTGGGACAGGTAGATGGTTCCCGGCCCCGGCAGCTGCATGCCGATGACCGCCGAGATGTAGGCGCCCGACAGCATGCCGTGGGCGATCCGGCCCTTAAACATGGTGCCCTCGGCGTAGGCCTGGTCGAGGTGGACGGGGTTGGAGTCGGTGGAAACATCAGCAAAGGCCTGGATCACAGAGTCGTCCACCGTCCGGGTCATGCCGGCGCTGTCGCCGACGGAAAGATCCTCGAAGAAACGTCCCTGCATCCGCTTCACTCCCCTGATGGCCAGACTAGCGCCCTGCGCCGCCGCCGCGAAGGGGCGAGGCCCAGTCGAGGCCGGCGCTGGCCCAGCGGGCGCCGGCTCCGGCCTGGGCCAGGAGGTCGCGGGCGGCGGCCATGTCCAGGCCATCGGGACCCAGAAGCTCGGCGCCATGGATGCCGCCGGCCACGAAGAGGACATCGAGGTCCTGGGCGTTGGCGCCGCGGATATCCGTGGGGATTCCGTCGCCGATGCAGAGGATGCGCCGCCGGTCCACCGGGCGGCCCAGCCGCCGCTCGGCCCCCGCGATGCAGAGGTCGTAGATGGGGGCGTGGGGCTTGCCGGCCATGCGGACCTCGCCGCCCAGGTCGGCGTAGAGCTGGGCCAGGGCCCCGGCGCACGGGATCAGCCGGTCGCCCCTCTGCACCACGATGTCGGGGTTGGCGCAGAGCAGGGGCAGGCCCCGGGGCAGGCTGGCCTCGAAGCGTTCGCGATAGTCTTCCGCGGTCTCGGTCTCGTCGTCGTAGGGGCCAGTCACGCAGATGACGGCGGCGTCCTCGGGGCCGCAAAGCTCCAGGCCGAGGCCCTCGTAGAGAGGGGCGTCGCGGTCCGGCCCAATGGCCCAGACAGGGCCCGGTGCGCGCTCGGTCAGCAGGGTCCGGGTGGCGTCGCCCGACGTGATCATCGCGCTCCAGGCGGCGCGGGACACGCCCAGGGCGTCCAGCTGGGGGACCACGTCGGCGGCGGGGCGTGGGGCGTTGGAGATCAGGATGACCGGTCCGCGACTTTCCGCGAAGGTGGCCAGGGCCCGGCAGGCGGGACCGAAGCTTTCCCGGCCGTTGTGGATGACGCCCCAGACGTCCGATAGGACCACGTCGTAGCGGTCGGCGATCTCGTCCAGGCCCTGGATCGGCTCGGGAAGGCTCATGACCCGGGGCGGTAGCCGCCCATGCGGCGGCGGTCAACCAGCCTGTCAGCCCCGGGCTGCGTTCAGGCGCGTTCGCCCGCCCGGCGGCGCAGAGGCGCCTGGAGGTAGTCAGACGGCGGGTCGGTCTCCGCCAGGATGGCGCCGCGGATGGCGCGGGGCTCTCCGAACAGGTGGCCCTGGCCATAGCCGATGTCGAGGTCCAGCACCTCGACGGTCTGGCGCTCGTCCTCGATCTTTTCGGCGATGATGTCGACGCCGTAGCGACGGGCCAGGGCGGCGAAATCCTCTGCGGCGAGGTCGGGCAGGGCGCGGAAGACCGGCCCTTCGCCGCTCTCGACGATCTCATCCTGGAGGGACTGGGCGCCGATCTTGAGGAAGCGCACGTCACTGCGCGCCAGTTCCTGAAGGTCCATGTCCAGGCGATGGACCTTGTCGAGGCTGAAGCGGAAGCCCAGTTCGGCCAGACGGCTCATGTTCCGGACAGCGGTCGAGGTGCGGTTGTCATAGGCCGACTGGCCAATTTCGAAGATCACCGATCCCGAAAGGTCCCGGTTGGCCGCCATCAGCTCCAGGAACTGGGGGAAGAAGCCCTCATCCGAAAGAGAGCTGATCGAGATGTTGCAGAAGATTCCGACCTTCTTGTCCGTCTGAGCCAGGCGGCGGACGATCTGAACGCAACGGAAGAGGACGAGGTTGTCCACCGCCGCCACCAGGCCTTCGGGCTCTGCTACGGTGAGAAACTCCGCCGGCATCAGCACCCGGCCCGTCTCGTCGCGCAGTCGGGTATAGCTTTCGTAGAAGACCGTCCGCCGCTGGGGGAGGCTGACCACCGGCTGGAGATAGAGATCGACCCGGCCGCTGATCAAGGCTTCCCGCACGGTCTGAAGCCGCTCGCGCCAGCCCTGACGGCCGCCCTCGCCCGGGCGCCCGCCTGACCCGTCGGCCAGACGTTCGTCCAGCCGTTCGCTCATGCGCTGGACCAGATCCTCCAGGAGCTGGACCTCGGTGGAGAGCTCTTCCGAACGGCGCTGGGCGTCGAGAGCGACGGTCTCGAGCACCTCAGCCACGCGGGCGTCGATCTGCTCGATCTGTCCCACGAGCAGGCGGTGGGCGTGCCTCAAGGTCTCGACCTCGCGACGCAGCGCGGACTGTCCGAGCACCCCTGTGATCAGGCCATGAAAGGTGAAACAGAGCCCCAGGCCGCCGGCAAGCGCCGCCACGCCGGCGCCCCAGCCGCCGCCGTTGCGCCAGATCAGGACCGCAAAGATCAGCGACAGGCTGAAATAGCTTGCGGTCAGCAGCGGCAGAATGAGGCGTCGCATGTCCCCGCCCGTCCCCGAATCACTCTGCAGTATCGGTTAACCATGACGGGGTGTCGAACAGGAAAATCACGTCCTGTCAGGGACTTCGCCAGGATCGCGCCAAGGTTGTCCTGGCCGGACGGTCCCGATCAGCGGGTCGGGACGGGTGCGTCGCCTCGGTAGTCGTAGAAGCCCCGGCCGGTCTTGCGGCCCAGCCAGCCCGCCTCGACATACTTGGTCAGGAGGGGGCAGGGTCGGTACTTGGAGTCCGCCAGGCCCTCGTAGAGGACGTTCATGATCGACAGGACGGTGTCGAGGCCAATGAAGTCGCCCAGTTCCAGAGGGCCCATAGGGTGGTTGGCGCCCAGCTTCATGGCGGTGTCGATGGCCTCCACCGTCCCGACGCCCTCGTAAAGGGTGTAGATGGCCTCGTTGATCATCGGCACCAGGACGCGGTTGACGATAAAGGCCGGGAAGTCTTCGGCGTTGGCGGTGGTCTTGCCCAGGGAACGGGCGAAGCTGACGGCGGTCTCGTAGGTCGGGACGTCGGTGGCGATTCCGCGAATGATCTCCACCAGCTTCATCAGCGGCACCGGGTTCATGAAGTGCAGGCCGATGAACCGCTCGGGCCGGTCGGTGGCCGCCGCGAGGCGCGTGATGGAAATGGACGAGGTGTTGGATGCCAGGAGGGTCTGTTCCCCCAGATGCGGCGCGAGGGCGCGGAAGATCGACTTCTTCACCTCCTCGCTCTCGGTCGCAGCTTCGATGACCAGATCGGCCGCGCCGACCGCCTGGAGCTCGGGGGCGGAATGAATGCGGGCCTGCGCAGCGTCCATGTCCTGCGGGGTAATGATCTCCCGGGCGACCTGACGGGTCAGATTGCGCCCTATCAGTTCGCGGCTGGCGGCGATGCGATCCGGACTGACGTCGTGCAGCAGAACTTCGTAACCGCCCAGAGCCACCGCATGGGCGATGCCAGACCCCATCTGACCTGCCCCGATGACGCCGACCGTCCTGATACCCGCCATGTCCGTGACCCCGCAGATGCGGCTCTCCGGCCGCGTGAGGGACGCACCCTAAAGGCGTGTTGCAGCGCCGCCAAGCGTTTTGCTGCATCGCAGCGCAAGCGGCTGTCGGCCTTCCGAGCAGGAAAAAGGGGAGCGCGGCGACCGCACCCCCCTCCGGGTTTCCGCATAAGGCGCCGGGATTACTTTCCGGCGGCGGCCAGGGCGTCCATCAGTTCGGGGATGGCGGCCTTATAGTCCGCCACCAGGCCCAGGTCGGCGACCTGGAAGATGGGGGCGTCGCCGTCCTTGTTGATGGCCACGATGACCTTGGAGTCCTTCATGCCGGCCAGGTGCTGGATGGCGCCCGAAATGCCGACGGCCACGTAGAGCTCGGGGGCGACCACCTTGCCGGTCTGGCCGACCTGGTAGTCGTTCGGCGCGTAGCCGGCGTCCACGGCGGCGCGGCTGGCGCCCACGGCGGCGCCCAGCTTGTCGGCCAAGGGCTCGATGATCCGCTGGAACTCCTCGGCGGAGCCCATGGCCCGCCCGCCGGACACGACGATCTTGGCGGCGGTCAGCTCGGGACGGGCCGATTTGACGATCTGCTGGTCGACGAAGCTCGTCTTGCCGGCGCCCGGGCCCGCATCGACGGTCTCGACGGCGGCGGAACCCCCCTCCCCGGCCGCCTTGAAGTTGGTGGCGCGGACGGTGATGACCTTCTTGGCGTCGGACGACTGGACGGTCTCCAGCGCATTGCCGGCGTAGATCGGGCGCACGAAGGTGGAGCCGTCGACGACCTCGACCACCTCGGTGATCTGGGCGACGTCGAGCTTGGCCGCCACGCGGGGCGAGAAGCTCTTGCCCAAGGCGGTGGCGGGGGTCAGCAGGGCGTCGTAGCCGGCCATCAGGGGAACGACCAGGGCGCTGATCGCCTCAGCCAGGCCCTGGCCCAGGGCGTCGCTCTCGGCGTGCAGGACCTTCCGCACCCCGGCGATACCGGCGGCGGCCTTGGCCACCTCGCCGGCGCCCTTTCCGGCCACCAGCACGTCGATATCGCCTGACAGGGCGAGGGCGGCGGTGACGGTCTTGTGGGTGCTGTCCTTCAGGGACGCGTTGTCGTGATCAGCGAAAACCAGAACAGCCATCAGATCACCCCGTTGGTCTTGAGGTTGGAGACGATTTCAGCGGCGGTCTCGACCTTGACGCCGCCGCTGCGCTTCGGCGGCTCGGCAACCTTGACCACCTTCAGGCGGGGGGCGGTGTCGACGCCGACGGCCGAGAGTTCCTTCACGTCGAGGGGCTTCTTCTTGGCCTTCATGATGTTCGGCAGCGAGGCGTAGCGCGGCTCGTTCAGACGCAGGTCGGCGGTGATGACCGCCGGCAGGGCGACCTCGACGGTCTGCAGGCCGCCGTCGATCTCCCGGGTCACCCTGGCCGAACCGGCGGACAGGACCACCTCGGAGGCGAAGGCCGCCTGGGGCCAGTCGAGCAGGGCCGACAGCATCTGGCCGGTGGCGTTGTTGTCGCCGTCGATGGCCTGCTTGCCCATGATCACCGCGCCGGGGGCCTCTTCGGCCACGACGGCCGCCAGCACCTTGGCGACGGCGAGGGGCTCGAGGTCCTGGTCGGTCTGGATCAGGATGGCGCGGTCAGCGCCCATGGCCAGGGCTGTGCGCAGGGTTTCCTGGGCCTGGACCGGACCGATGGACACGGCGACGACCTCGGTGGCGGCGCCCTTTTCCTTCTGGCGGACGGCCTCTTCGACCGCGATCTCGCAGAAGGGGTTCATGGCCATCTTCACATTGGCCAGATCGACCCCGGTCTGATCCGCCTTGACCCGCACCTTGACGTTGTAGTCGATGACCCGCTTTACGGGCACGAGGACCTTCATGGCTTCGCTTGCGCCTCAAATTGCATTGCAACAAATGGAACGCCGTGGGGCATAACCAATCCGGCGCGGTTTGCAAGCTCCCGGCGTGTACGAAGACGCTTGAAAGGTCCGTGTCCGAAGTGTCTGGAGGTTCGACATGTCGAAACTGATCCGGCGGGTGTTCCGCATCACCGTCGCGGTCTTCTTGGCCGCCTGCGTGGTGATCCTGGTCGTCCAGGTGGTGTGGATCGGCCCCGGGCAAGAGTGCGAGCAGGCGGGGAAGTGGTGGGACTGGCGACAGCGCACCTGCGCCCAGCCGATCCTGATCTCGGACATAACCGGCCGGCCGATCACCGACCGCAAGAGCCCTGACGCCGCCAAGGCCGACGCCCGCGCCCGCAAGGCCGAGGCGCCGGAGACCGCGAAGCCGAACTGAACCCCGGCCTCGAAAGACCCCCTCCGACCCGCTTCGCGGTCCACCTCCCCCTCAAGAGGTGGAGGAATTACAATACCTTAATTGCTCCCCTGCGGGGGAG
>JBJTFE010000181.1:0-2474 GCA_046093265.1 Phenylobacterium sp.
CGGTTCCTCGCCCGCAGCGGCGTCCCGGCTCCGCCCGTCGCCGGCGAGGTGCTGGCCGCCCCGGTCGCCGCCGCCGATCCCGACCTGCCCGAGGGCCTGACCCGGCAGGCCGCCCGCGACCTCGTCGCCGCCGCCTTCGACGGCGATCACTACCTGTCCGCCTATCCCGACATCGCCGCCGCCGGCGCCGACCCGCTGGACCACTATCTCGCGACGGGCCGGCGCGAGGGGCGCGACCCGACCCCGGACTTCAGCGCCGCCGACTACCTCGAGGTGAACCCCGACGTCGCCGCCTCCGGCCTGGACCCCTTTCTGCACTGGCTCGTCGCCGGGCGCGCCGAGGGCCGGCCCCTGCGCTTCGATCTGGGCTTCCGCGGACGGATCGTCGGCGGCCTCACCCCCCTGGCCGAGCGGATGGACGCCGCCGCGGCTTCGGCGGCCGCCTTCCCCGTCTCGCCGGCCCGCGCCCTGTCGCCCCTGTCCGGCGCCGTCCGCGGCGGCGGCCTGCACCTGACCTTCAGCCATGACGACTACACCGCCCGGGTGGGCGGGGTTCAGCTCTGCCTGCAGACCGAGGCGGCGGGCCTGGCCGGGCGGGGGATCGACCACCTGCACGTCTTTCCGGTCGCCCCCTGGCCGACCCTCCGCCCCCCGGGAAGCCGGGCGCCCCTCGGGGTGGTCTGGAACGGGCGGACCCTGGGCGGCTTCGCCGCAGCCGACCTCGTCCGCGCCGTGAAGGCGCGGGCGGCCCGGGCCGGGGGTCCTGTCACCTTCGCCATCCACAGCCTGCTGGGCCATGAGGTCGGCGAGGCCCTCGACCTGCTGGCCGCCGCCGGCGCGCGCCGGGGCCTCTTCTGGCTGCACGACTTCGCCGGCCTGTGCGCCGGCTACCACCTCATGCGCGACGAGGCGCGGGACTGCGGGGCCCCGCCGGCCGGCAGCGCGGCCTGCGGGATCTGCGTCTTCGGGCCAGGCCGCGACCTGCACCTGTCCGGCCACCGCCGGCTGTTCGAGGCCCTCGACCTGACCCTGGTCGCCCCCTCCCAGGCGGCCCTCGACACCTGGAACGCCGCGCCCGACGCCCCGGTCGCCCGGGTCCAGCGGGTCCATCCCCACGCCCGCCTCGCCCCAACGGGCCGCCGGGCGGAGGGCGACCCGGACGCCCCCCTCACGGTGGCCTTCCTGGGCATGCCCTCGGCCTCCAAGGGCTGGCCGGTCTTCACCGACCTCGCCCACCGGTTCCGCGACGATCCCCGCTACCGCTTCGTGCGCCTCGGCTCGGCCGCCGTCCCCGGCGCGCCCGCCGACCACATCGACGTCTCCGTCACCGCCGACAATCCCCACGCCATGCGCGAGGCCCTGCAGACGGCGGGCGTCGACGTGGCCGTCCTCTGGTCGCTCTGCCGGGAGACCTTCTCCTTCGCCGCCTACGAGGCCGCGGCCGGCGGGGCGGCCATCCTCACGGGTCCGGACAGCGGCAATGTCGCCGCCTTCACCCGCGCCGGCGGCCATGGCCTGGTCCTGCCGGACGAGGCGGCCCTGCACGCCCAGTTCGCCTCCGGCGCGGTGACCCATCTTTCCCGGGCGGCGCGGCGTCCCGAACTGTGCGACATCGTCTACAGCGGAATGAGCGTCGACCTGCTGGAGGCCCTGTCGTGAAGGTCCTGGTCTATTCAAGCTTCACCTTCTCCTACCTCAACCGGGCCCGGGTGCTCTTCCAGAGCCTGCGGCGGTTCCATCCGGACTGGGAGACCGTCGCCCTGATCACCGATTCGCCGCCCCCCGGCTTCGCCTTCGATCCCGACAGCGAGCCCTTCGACCGGGTGGTCTGGGCGCAGGACCTGGGGATCGAGCCCTTTCGCGGCTGGCTCTTCAGGCACGACGTCGTCGAGGTCTGCACGGCGGTGAAGGGCCCCTTCCTGCACCAGGTCTGCGAGGCGGGCGCGGTGGACATCGCCATCTACCTCGACCCGGATACGGCCCTCTTCGCCCCCCTCGATCCCCTGGTGGAGATGCTCCAGCAGGACGACATCCTGCTGACCCCGCACCTGCTCGAGCCGAACGACGAACGCGGCGCCATCCTCGACAACGACCTTGCGACCCTGCGGACGGGTATCTTCAACCTCGGCTTCGTGGCGATCCGCACCACCGGCGAGGGCGCCCGCTTCGCCCGCTGGTGGAACGACCGCCTGCTGGCCTTCTGCTTCGACGACATCCCCAACGGCCTCTTCGTCGACCAAAGGTGGTGCGACCATGTCCCGGCCCTGTTCGACCGGGTGAAGGTGGTCCGCGACCCCGGCTACAATGTCGCCAGCTGGAACCTTTCGACGCGCAAGGTCTCCATCGACAGGGCCGGCGACATCCGGGTGAACGGCGCGACCCTGCGGACGGGTATCTTCAACCTCGGCTTCGTGGCGATCCGCACCACCGGCGAGGGCGCCCGCTTCGCCCGCTGGTGGAACGACCGCCTGCTG
>JBJTFE010000182.1:0-16292 GCA_046093265.1 Phenylobacterium sp.
CGACCCGGCGGGTCGTCAGGTCGAGGAGCGTGGGTAGATGGGCGCTCAGGCGCTGGATGACGGCGTAGGAGGCCCGGATCGGAGCGACATTGGGCCCGGAGCGTTGGGAGGGGTCAGGCCGCCCGGGCCGGGGCGCGGCCCAGCATGAGGGTCTTCAGCACCGAGGCCAGAACGTCCGGGAGTTCGGAGCGGGTGGCGACCAGGTCCACCATGCCGCGCTCGACCAGGAATTCGGCGCGCTGGAAGCCGGGGGGAAGCACCTCGCGGATGGTCTGCTCGATCACCCGGCGGCCCGAGAAGGCGATCATGGCGTTGGGCTCGGCGATGTGGATGTCGCCCAGCATGGCGTAGGAGGCCGACACCCCCCCGGTGGTCGGGTCGGTCAGCACCACGATGTAGGGAAGGCCCGCCGCCTTGACCTCGTTGAGGGCCAGGGTGGTGCGGGCCATCTGCATCAGGGAAAGGGTCCCCTCCTGCATGCGGGCGCCGCCGGAGGCGGTGAAGATGACCAGGGGAACCTTGCGGCGGACGGCTTCCTCGGCGGCCTTGATGAAGGCCTCGCCGGCGCCCATGCCGAGGGAGCCGCCCATGAAGTTGAAGTCCTGGACGATGACCACCGCAGGCTCGCCGCGGATGGTCCCGAAGGCGATGGCCATGGAATCCTGCTCGCCCGTCGCCTTGCGCGCCGCCTTGAGCCGGTCGGCGTAGGGCTTCTCGTCCGGGAACTTCAGGGGGTCGTCCACGACCACCGGCGAGGGAATGCGCTCGAACCGGCCGTCATCGAAGGTGTAGCGCAGGCGCTGGGCGGCGCCGATCCGCATGTGGCTGCCCGACGGCGTCACCCAGAGGGCGGCCTCGAGGTCTGGCCGATACAACATCTCCCCGGTGTCGGGGCACTTGACCCAGAGATTGTCAGGCGTCTCGCGCTTGGCCACCAGGTTACGGACGCCCGGAGCGATCCTGGCGAGCCAGCCGCCGCGCTCGCGGGGGGGCTGGGCCTGGGCGGGCTTGCCGGGTTTCTCGTCCTTTGGGTCCGCCATCGCCATACTGCGCCTATGCCCCGCGACCCGGCGTCCTCGCCGTGCGGACAGACTTAGCCAGAGCCGCGACTTTTGTAAGCACCCGGGTGGTCACGTCTTCGTTTGCCGCGAGGGCGTCGGCCACCTCGTCGACCAGGGCCGAGCCCACCACGACGGCGTCGGCGATGCGCGCGACCTCGGCCGCCCTCTCATCGGTGCGCACCCCGAAGCCGACCGCCACCGGCAGGCCGGAGGCGGCGCGGACCCGCTCGACATTGGGCGCCACGGCGCCGGCGTCGGCTTCCTTCACCCCGGTCACGCCGGCCACGGAGACGTAGTAGACGAAACCCGACGTCCGTCGGACCACCACGGGCAGGCGCTTGTCGTCCGTGGTCGGCGTCGCAAGGCGAATGAGCGACAGATCATGGGCGTCGAGGGCGTCGGCGAGCGGGTCAGCCTCTTCCGGCGGGATGTCCACCACGATCAGGCCGTCCACGCCCGCCTCGGCGGCGGCCCTGGCGAAGGCGGCGTAGCCGGGGGTTTCGAGGGGGTTGGCGTAGCCCATCAGGATGACCGGGGTCTCGGTATCCCTGCGGCGGAAGGCGGCGACCAGGTCGAGGGTCTTCTGAAGGGTCATGCCCCGGGCAAGGGCCCGCTGGGCGGCGCGCTGGATGGGCGGGCCCTCGGCCATGGGGTCGGAGAAGGGAAAGCCCACTTCGATGAGGTCGGCGCCGGCGGCGGGGAGGCCTTCGAGAATCGCCAGGGCGGTCTCCGGATCGGGATCGCCGGCCATGACGTAGGTGACGAAACCGGCGCGGCCCTCGGCGCGCAGGCGGGCGAAGCGGGCGTCGATCCGGGCGCGGCTCAAATCGAACGCCCCAGGGCCTGGGCGACGGTGTTCACGTCCTTGTCGCCGCGACCGGAAAGGTTGACCACCACGATCCCCTCGGGACCCAGTTCGGCGCAGATCTGCGGCAGGCGGGCCAGGGCGTGGCTGGTCTCGAGGGCCGGGATGATCCCCTCAAGTTCCGCGCAGAGCTGGAAGGCGTCGAGGGCCTCCCGGTCGGTGCAGGTCAGGTACTCGGCCCGGCCGACATCGTGCAGGAATGCGTGCTCCGGGCCGATGCCGGGATAGTCCAGGCCCGCCGAGATGGAATGGGCCTCGGTGATCTGGCCCACCGTGTCCTGGATCAGGTAGGTGCGGTTTCCGTGCAGCACGCCGGGCCGGCCGCCATTGATGGCCGCCGCATGGCGCTCGGTGTCCATGCCGTCGCCCGAGGCCTCGACGCCGATCAGGCGCACGCCCTCGTCATTGAGGAAGGGGTGGAACATGCCGATGGCGTTGGAGCCGCCGCCGACGCAGGCGACGACCGCGTCGGGAAGCCGGCCCTCGATTTCCAGGATCTGCTCGCGGGTCTCGCGGCCGATCACCGCCTGGAACTCGCGGACCATCTCGGGATAGGGGTGCGGCCCGGCCGCCGAGCCGATCAGGTAGTAGGTGTCGTGGACGTTGGTGACCCAGTCGCGCAGGGCCTCGTTCATGGCGTCCTTCAGGGTGGAGGACCCCGAGGTGACGGGCTCGACCCTGGCGCCCAGGAGGTTCATGCGGAAGACGTTGGGCTTCTGCCGCTCGACGTCCACGGCGCCCATATAGACTACGCAGGGCAGGCCGAAGCGGGCGCAGACGGTGGCCGTGGCCACGCCGTGCTGTCCGGCCCCGGTCTCGGCGATGATCCGGGTCTTGCCCATGCGCATGGCCAGCAGGATCTGGCCCATGCAGTTGTTGATCTTGTGCGCGCCGGTGTGATTCAGCTCCTCGCGCTTAAGGTAGACCTTCGCCCCGCCGAACTTCCGGGTCAGGCGTTCGGCGAAGTAGAGCGGGCTGGGCCGCCCGACATAGTGCTTCAGGTAGCCATCCAGCTCGCCGCGGAAGCCCTCGTCAGCCAGGGCCGCGCGGAAGGCGGCCTCCAGCTCATGCACCAGAGGCATGAGGGTTTCCGGGACATACCGGCCGCCATAGTCGCCGAAGCGACCCGAGGGGTCGGGATAGGCGGAGTAGTCGTTCAGCGGAGCGATCTGGTTCATTTCAGGCCTGTGGGCGGGCTCGGCGGACGGCGTCGAGGAAGGCCGAGATCAGGGTTGCGTCCTTTAGTCCGGGACCGCGCTCCACACCAGAGGAAACGTCCGCCATCGGGGCCCCAGAGACCTCCAGGGCCTCGCTGACGTTCCAGGGGTCCAGGCCGCCGGCGAGGAACCAGGGACGGCCGGGGCGGAAGTCCCTGACCAGGGTCCAGTCGAAGGCGACCCCGAGGCCGCCGGTCAGGGCGACGCCCTTCGGCGGACGGGCGTCCAGGAGCAGGTGGTCGACCACCCCGGCCCAGTCCCGGGCGGCGTCCAGGTCGGAGGACTCGCCCACCGGCAGGGCGCGGATGAGGCCGGCCCCGGTCCGGGCCGCCAGTTCGCGCGCCCGGGCGGGCGGCTCGGCGCCGTGCAGCTGGAGGAAGTCGGGCGAGAGGGTTCGCAGGATCCGGTCGACCAGGTCGTCGCCGGCGTCCGCGGTGATGGCGCAGATCCGCACGCCAGCCGCCCTGGCGGGCGCCGCCAGACGCCCTGCGGCTTCGGGGTCCACGCACCGCGGGCTGGGCGGAAAGAAATTGAAGCCAAGCCAGCCCGCGCCTCCGCGCACGGCGGCCTCGACCGCTTCGGGGGTGGTCAGGCCGCAGATCTTGGCGGGAAGGCGCATGGTCGCCATTAGGGGCGGGGCCCCGCCGACTTCAAGGGCTGAAGGTCAGCGACCCGACTTCAGGAGATCGCGGATTTCGGCGAGCAGAGTTTCCTCGGCCGACGGGACCGGGGCGGCGGCCGGCTCGGCGGCCTGGGAGCGGCGCAGGGTGTTGACCCCCTTGACCAGCAGGAAGACCACCCACGCCACGATCAGGAACTGGATGACGGTGTTCGCGAAGGCCCCGTACTGGATGGCGACCATCTCGTCGATCTTGGTTGCCGGGTCGTCCGCCTTGAGGACCCATTTCAATTGCGAGAAGTCGACCCCGCTCATCAGCAGGCCGACGGGGGGCATGATCAGGTTAACGACAAGCGCCGTTACGATCTTTCCGAAGGCGCCGCCGATGATCACGCCGACCGCCAGATCGACGACATTGCCGCGGGCGATGAACTCGCGAAACTCGCTCAGAATGGACATGGGCTCCCCCCCCATTGTTTTGAAACGCTGCGGAATGGCGACCGCGACGGTCAGTCGTCTGCGTTGAGCCGGACCCGCAGTTCCTTGCCGCTCTTGAAGAAGGGAACGTGCTTGGCCCGCACGGACACCGATTCGCCGGTGCGCGGATTGCGACCTGACCGCGCACCCCTGGAACGAACGGAGAAGGCGCCGAAACCGCGAAGCTCGACGCGACCGCCGGCCTCCAGCGCCTCGATCATGCGGTCGAGTATGACCGAAACCACTCGCTCCACATCCTTCTGTGTCAGGTGAGGGTTCTCTTCCGCCAGCCTGGCGATGAGTTCCGACTTGATCATGCCCCAGACCACCCTGGCTTGCCGCCGGCCCCGTCTCGTGCGGGGGTTTGCCCACTTCAGCGCAAATCCCTTTGGCGTCAAGCCCTTGGAAGGCCGCCGACGTCGATCGCGGGGAAAAGAAAACGGCGGACCGGTCGCCCGGTCCGCCGTGAAGACCTGCGACGCCGCCGAAGCGGCGCGCCGCAGAAAACGCCAATCGGGGTTCAGTCCTTCTGGGCCTTCTCGCGGAGGGCCGCTCCCAGAATGTCGCCGAGCGAGGCGCCGGAGTCCGACGAACCGAACTTCTCGATGGCTTCCTTCTCCTCGACCATCTCCAGGGCCTTGATCGACAGGGAGACCCGGCGGGCCGCCTTGTCGACATTGGTGATCTGGGCGTCGACGCGATCACCCACGGCGAAGCGCTCTGGGCGCTGGTCGGCGCGGTCGCGGGACAGGTCGGACTTGCGGATGAAGGCGGACATGGGCGCTGCGTCATCGCCGAAGCGGACCTCGACGCCGCCCGAAGTGACCTCGGTGACGGTGACCGTCACGGTCTGGCCCTTGTGGAAGGCGTCGCCGGACATCGGATCACCCGACAGCTGCTTGATGCCGAGCGAGATGCGCTCCTTCTCGACGTCGACGTCCAGCACCCGAGCCTTGACCATCTCGCCCTTCTGGTAGCGGGTGATGGCTTCTTCGCCGGGTACGCTCCAGTCGAGATCCGACAGGTGGACCATGCCGTCGATGTCGTTGTCCAGGCCCAGGAACAGGCCGAACTCGGTGGCGTTCTTGACCTCGCCCTCGACGGTTGACCCCACCGGATGGGCGGCCAGGAAGGCCTCCCAAGGGTTGTCCATGGCCTGTTTGAGGCCCAGGGACACCCGGCGCTTGGACGGATCGACGTCCAGCACGACGACGTCCACCTCCTGCGAGGTGGAGACGATCTTGCCGGGGTGGACGTTCTTCTTGGTCCAGGACATTTCCGAGACGTGAACCAGGCCCTCGACGCCGGCTTCCAGCTCCACGAAGGCGCCGTAGTCGGTGATGTTGGTGATCCTGCCGGAAAGGCGCGCGCCCACGGGGTACTTGGCCTCGACGCCGTCCCAGGGGTCGGACTGGAGCTGCTTCATGCCCAGGGAGATACGTTGGGTGTCCGGGTTGATCTTGACGATCTGCACCCGAACGGTGTCGCCGACCGCCAGAACCTGGCTGGGGTGGTTGACGCGCTTCCAGCTCATGTCCGTGACGTGCAGCAGACCGTCGATGCCGCCCAGGTCCACAAAGGCGCCGTAGTCGGTGATGTTCTTGACCACGCCGTCGCGGATCTCGCCTTCCTGCAGCTGGCCGACGAGCTCCGTGCGCTGCTCGGCGCGGGCCTCTTCGAGGATGGCGCGGCGCGAGACGACGATGTTTCCGCGCGGCCGGTCCATCTTGAGGATGGCGAAGGGCTGCTCCTTGCCCATCAGGGGGCCGACGTCGCGCACCGGGCGGATATCGACCTGCGAGCCGGGCAGGAAGGCCGAGGCGCCGCCCAGGTCGACGGTGAAGCCGCCCTTCACGCGGCCGACAATGGCCCCCATGACGGGTTCGTTGCGGGCATGGACGCCTTCCAGGCGGGTCCAGGCTTCCTCACGGCGGGCCTTTTCACGGCTGATCACAGCCTCGCCCAGCGCGTTCTCGACGCGCTCGAGGAAGACCTCGACCGTATCGCCGACGGCCAGCTGGGGACCGCCCTCCTCCCCGCCGCCGAATTCCTTGATGGAGACGCGGCCCTCGGTCTTGAGGCCCACATCGATAATCGCGAAGTCCTTCTCAAGGCCCACGACCTTGCCCTTGACCACCTGGCCTTCCATGAAGTCGCGTCCCCCGAGGGACTCGTTCAGGAGGGCCGCGAAGTCGTCGCGGGACGGGTTCAGGCCAGCATCATCCGCCATGGTGTTCTTTCATCAGTCGGTATGACCCCGGAAGTCGCCGCCGCTCATGCGGACGTGCTCCCGAAGGTCGGGTTGAGGGTGAAACCGAAGGCGCGGAATCCCGCGCCGGTGGATGCCCGCGGCCTGAGAGGGAATGGCGCGATGGGATTTGCCTTCCGGGTCAGGCCCGGTTGGCGCGCGCCGCCTCGACAATGCGGCGGGCCGCATCGGCGGCCAGGTCTATAGTCATTTCCGAGGTGTCCAGCAAGACCGCGTCCGCCGCCGGGGCCATGGGGGCGTCGCCGCGGCCGCCGTCCCGGGCGTCGCGCCGCCGGATATCCTCGAGGACGTCCGCGAAGCTTACCGTCTCTCCCTGGCCGGTCAGCTGCCGCCAGCGGCGCTCGGCCCTGACCTCCGGACGCGCGGTGACGTAGAGCTTGGCCGGCGCCCAGGGGGCGATCAC
Source organism: Phenylobacterium sp. (assembly GCA_046093265.1). GTDB lineage: Bacteria > Pseudomonadota > Alphaproteobacteria > Caulobacterales > Caulobacteraceae > Phenylobacterium. The sequence continues at coordinate 6,912 of JBJTFE010000182.1, forward strand.
CGTTCCGATGTCACGGCCGTCGAGCACCGCCCCGCCCGGCCGGCGGGCGAACCCGACCTGGGCGGCGTTGAGGGCGGCGCGCACCCCCGGATGCACCGCCACGCGGCTCGCGAGTTCGCCGGCCTCACGGGTCCGGAAGGCCGGGTCGTCCAGGGCCATCAGGTCGATAGCGGCGGCGACGGCGGTCGCGGCCTCCGGGTTGTCCGGGTCGGCGCCCGCCCGGGAGGCGGCGACGCCGACCGCCCTGTAGAGGAGGCCCGTGTCGAGCACCGGCAGGCCGAAGGTCTGGCCCAGGCGCATCGCAACCGTCCCCTTGCCCGAGGCCGCCGGGCCATCGACGGCGATCACCAGGCCTTCGGTCATTCCGGGCCGATCTCCGCGCCCAGGCCGCGCATGAGGTCGATGAAGCCGGGAAAGCTGGTCGCGATCATGCCGGGTTCATCGACCTGGACGGGCGAGTCCGCCGCCAATCCGAGGATCAGATGAGACATGGCGATGCGGTGATCTCCCCGGGTCGTGACGGAGACGCCGCCAACGGGCGGGCGATTGGGTCCGGCCCCCGCGACGATCAGACCCTCGGTCTCCTCTTCGACGGCAAGGCCGCAGGCGGACAGTCCTGACGCCATCAGGGCGATCCGGTCGCTCTCCTTGACCCGCATCTCGCCAATTCCGCGCATCCGGGTGACACCCTCGGCGAAGGCGGCGGCCACCGCCAGGATCGGATACTCGTCGATCATCGACGGCGCCCGCTCCGGCGGGACATCAACGCCCTTCAGGGTCGAATGGTGGGCGGTGATGTCGCCGACCGGCTCCCCGCCCTCATCGCGGATGTTCGAGACGGCGAGGTCGGCGCCCATTTCCTGCAGGGTGGTCAGGAGACCGGTGCGCAAGGGATTGAGGAGGACGCCCTCCACCGTCACCTCCGACCCGGGGGTGATCAGGGCCGCCACCAGGGGGAAGGCCGCCGAGGAGGGATCGCCCGGAACGCGGATCCGGGTTCCGGTCAGGGATTGCCCCCCCGCCAGCGTAATGCGCCGCCCCTCCGGCAGGTCGTCGACCTCCACCCGGGCGCCAAAGCTGCGAAGCATGCGCTCTGTGTGGTCGCGGGTCGGCTCCGGCTCGATCACCACCGTGTCGCCCCGAGCGTTGAGACCGGCCAGCAGGATCGCGGACTTGACCTGGGCGGAGGGCTCGGGGAGCCGGTAGGTAAGGCCCTTCAGGTCTCCGCCACGGACGGTCAGCGGCAGTCGGCCGCCGGAGCGGTGGAGGAAACGGGCGCCCATCTCGACCAGCGGCTTCATGACCCGGTTCATGGGCCGGCCGCGCAGGGAGGCGTCACCCGTGAAGGTGGCCGCCAGGTCGAAGCCCGAGGCCGCGCCGAGGATCAGGCGGACGCCTGTTCCGGCGTTGCCGCAATCAATGACGTCGTCGGGTTCGGAGAAACCGCCGCGGCCGGCCACACGCCACCGACCGCCGCCCAGGGATTCCACCTCCGCACCGAAGGCGCGCATGGCCGCCGCCGAGCGCAGGACGTCCTCGCCCTCAAGAAGCCCCTCGACCTCGGTCACCCCTCCCGCGAGGGCGCCGAAAATCAGGGCCCTGTGCGAAACCGACTTGTCGCCGGGGGCCCGCACCCGCCCGCGCAGGGGGCCGCTGCGCCGGGCGCTCAAGGCGGCCGTCTGGCCTGAAGGGGACATGTCGGAACCGGGCTCCGGGGCGAGGTGAAACGGGACAGGCGCGCCTGAAGGGCTTTGCTTTTGACAGTGGCGCCGCCGCATGGCAAGGGAGCCCGCTTCCGATCCCACCCTGACCAGAGGCCCGCCCCTTGGCCCTTCCCGAACTCGGCGCAAAGCAGATTTGCCCCAACTGCCAGGCGAAGTTCTACGATCTGAACCGCCGGCCGGCGCACTGCCCCAAATGCGGACACGACTTTGACCCTGACGAGGCTGTCCGCACCCGGCGCGTTCGCGCACGCGCCGCCCCTGCGGGCCGCGATATCGAGGACGAGGCTGAGGACCAGGTCCTGGAGACCCGCGCCGAAGCCGAGGAGGAGGAAGAGGACGAAGCCGTCACTCCCGAACTCGATGAGGCGGTCGATGATCCGGTCCTGGTCGTGGACGACGAGGATGGCGAGGTCATCGCCCCGCCGGAGGATGAACTGGCCGCCTTCCAGGAGGAAGACGATCTCGACGACGAGGACTCGGACGTGCCCTTCCTGGAAGATGAGGAGGACGACTTCGATGACGCCGACCTCGACAATCTTCCCGGAGCGGGGAATCCGGAGGACTGACGCACGGTCGTCCTGACCGTCGGCGATTTTTCCCCAGAGCGGGCTTGATCGCCGCGATCCGGCGGACTAGTTTCCGCGCCTTCCTGAAAGGGCTGCTTGGCCCGGTCGGGACCCGAGACCTCGGGGCTATAGCTCAGTTGGTAGAGCGCTTGAATGGCATTCAAGAGGTCAGCGGTTCGACTCCGCTTAGCTCCACCATGAAGGCCCGCTGGACATCCCGGCGGGCTTTCGCCCTTTCAGGCTGAACCGGGGGGTCGGAGGTCCACCATGCCCAGTTTGGCAAGCCATAGCAGGGCGCGGATGCGCTCGCGTCCGCCGCCGCCGGCCGCCGACATCAGGTCTCCGACCGAACGGGGCCCCGCCACCGCAAGCCGGTGGATGTCCCGGATCAGCTCGGCTGGCAGACGCGTGGCGTCGATCACATAGGTGGTCATGCGAAGGCGCAGGAGGTCGGCCAGTGCGGCGTCGCGTCCACCCTCAGCGCTGACAGTCCAGTCCGCCGCGAGGCGGTGGGTCGGGAAATGTCCGAAGAGGCGGGCTGGATCGGGACGCATGGGCCACGGGACGGCGCCTGCGGTGATTCCAGACCTCAGCCGCTCAAGCTCGGCGGCGAGGGCCTGGTAGCGCATGAGGATGACGGACCAATCATATTCCGCAAGCGCGCGGGCGCGGCCGGCGGCCCCCATTCGGGACCTCAGGTCAGGGCTGTCAGCCAGCTCGCCGATCCGGAGGGAGAGGGCGGGAAGGTCCGCTGCGGTGGCCATGCTGTACTGGCCGATGTACCGGTCATAGGGGTCAATCTGCAGGGCATGGCGGAGGGCGAGGTCGGTGGCGCTCCCCTCCGGGGGCGTCGTGACCGGAATCCGGAAGCCATCCTTCCCGTCCCTTACGGTGTCGCGGTAGCCGTTCCAGTCGGAGACCAGGACCGGCAATCCTGAGGCCATGGCCTCGACCGGTGTTATGCCGAAGGTCTCCTGAATGTTGTCCGAGATGGAGACGAAGACATCCGCGGCGCACCAGGCCCGCCGATACGCGCTGGCGTCGCCTCCGTCAGCGTGGAGGAACCGTACGGAAGGCGCCAGGGTTCGCTGTGCGTCGCGATAGGCTTCGGAAATGGCCTCATTGTGGAACTGACCGGCTTCGATGCAGACCAGCCTGCGTCCCGCGGCGGCGCGCTCCAGGGCCAGATAGACCGGGGCGGGATTGGCTTTGGCGTGGAAGGACAGCCGTCCGGCGAAGAGGAAGACCACCTCCTCAGGGGCAAGACCCAGCTCCGATCGGGCGGCGGTGATCTCGTCCGCAGGGCGGGCCTGCGCCGTCACGTCGACCCCCAGGGGAATGACGGGCAGCTCGATTTCCGAGAACCGGGTCGCCCCATAGTGCTCGGCAAGCCAGCTACGGCGCTCCGACATCAGACTCCGGACCAGGGTGACCGCAGCGGAAGAGGTGCAGACAAGCGCGTCCCACGGCTGAAAGGGCGCGCCGGCCATATCCCCGAGGCTGTCCATGGCGCCCAGGGATGACAGGGTGTGCGTCACGCCGAAGAGGCTGTACGCCCCCGGCCCCTCTCTGTTCCGGTCATGGGCGAGGGCGGCCGGAACAGGACCTGGGTGGTAGAGAACTCCCGGGAATCCCGACGGTGGAGCGGAGGAGCCCTGCTCGCGCCAGATCAGCCGGCCCTCAAACCCTTCCCGGGTGAGCTGATCCATCATCACACGCGAGGCGTTGCGCCCGAAACCGAAGACATCGGACCCGGTCCAGCGCCGGGCGATCGCCCGGAACAGGGACTTGCCGACGGCCTGGCGGCCCATCAGCTTGGCGTCCGTGGAGTAGCCGTCGCCGATGTAATGAATTGCGAAGGGCATTGGACCGGTCATGCCGCCTTGGTGCGACGTCAGGGCGTTGCGCGCAAGTCCGGCCCGTCCTTCTCTCCCACATATTGAAAGCCCGGGGGTGACGCGCCACATGAAGCGCGAGGCGGAACGGGCCAGATCCGGACGGTTCGCCTCAGAGTCGCTTCAGATCAAGGACTCCCATGAATCGAAACCCGCTTTTCGACAGCCCCTTCCTCCTCGGCTTCGAGCACACCCGCAGCCAGATCGAGCGTGCGGCGAAGGCTGCGGCGGAAGGCTACCCGCCCTACAATGTCGAGGACCTCGGCGGCGGCGCGCTGAGAATCTCCCTCGCGGTGGCGGGCTTTACGCCCGAAACGCTCCAGATCACCCTGGAGGACCGACAGCTCACCATCGCCGGTCGCCGGGAAGACGGGGGGAAGGGCGACGCCTTCCTGCACAGGGGGATCGCCTCGCGGAGCTTCATCCGCAGCTTCGTCCTCGCGGATGGCGTCGAGGTCGATCGCGCCTTGCTTGAGCACGGTCTGCTGCATGTCGATCTCAGTCGCCCGGAACCCGAGCGCCAGGTCCGTCGCATCCCCATCCAGTCGGCCGGCTGAAGGCGGCCCGAGGAGAAAAACAGATGACACCCGAAACCAAGAGACCCACAAGCCCCAGCCTGACCCCGGAGGCGTTCGCCGCCCTCGGCGCGCCCAATGTCGTGTACGTCCGCCCCATCAAGGCGGCGGAGATTCTGGCCAGCACGCCAACCGGCCGCATCGAAGGCTTTGAACTGAGCCCCGACCAGATTCTCTACGCCGTGCATCGGGCGGATGGCGAGCGGCTCGCCGTTCTCAGCGACCGCGATGCGGCTATCGCCGCGGCGGTGGCGCACGAGCTCGCGCCGGTGTCCGTGCACTGAATCTGCAGAGGTCAGGCCGCCGCCGACTCGCCCTGGAGAAGCAGGAAGCGGATCGCGTCGGCGTCGGCGGCTCGCCGAAGCTGGTCTCTTAGGTCGTCGCGCCTGAGCAGTCGTGAAATCCGGGCCAGGGCGCGAAGGTGCTCGACCCCCGAGTCCTCAGGAGACAGCAGGGCGAAGAACAGGTCGACAGGCAGGCCGTCGATGGCGTCAAAAGCGATGGGCTGCTCCAACCGAACGACAATGACGCCGCTGCGTGCAAGTCCCGGGACGCGGGCATGAGGGGCTGCGACACCCTTGCCCAGTCCGGTGGAGCCGAGCTCTTCCCGTTCAAGCAGGGCGGTCAGCACGGCGCCGGCGTCCAGCCCGAAGGCCTGCGCAGCCTTGTCGGCGATAAGGGCCATCACCTGGCGGCCCGTGCGGGCGCCGGATCCGACGGCCACGGAGGCGGGTCCGATCAGGGCGGCGATAGTGTGGGAGTCCGGCAAGGTGCGCGCTCACTGACGGGACAGCCCCCGTCGAAAAGACGAGGGCTAAGGCTCAGGCCCTCGGCTCGCCGCGTTTTCCCGTCCGGGAATTCGAGGTCCGCTCAGGATCGATCCAGCCGATGTTGCCATCCGGCCGCCGATACACGACGGACAATCCGCCATGCGCGGCGTTCCTGAACACGATTGTCTGTGAGTCCGTCAAGTCCAGTTCCAGCACGGCCTGGGAAACAGTCAGATTGCGCACCGATTTTTCCGTTTCGGCGATCACCAGCGCTGCAGGCGGATCCGAGCTCTCGGGGACCCCGACTTCATCCTCCCAGATCTCGTCCGACGCCTCGTCCGGTGAGCGCAGGACAAAATAGGCGGCGGTCTCCGCCTGGCGGGCCGCAGAAGCCTGGGCGTGGCTTTTCAGCCTCTGTTTGTAACGGCGGACGCGGCTCTCGATCTTGTGAAGGGCGGAACTGAAAGCTGTATGGGCGTCAGCGGCTAGGGCGTGACTCTCCAGCGGCTGGCCGGTCGCCAGCAGGACCGAGCAGTCCACCCTGAAGGCGTGCCCTTCCCGGCTGACAACGACGTCGGCCGATCCGCCCCTCTCAAAAACCCTCCCGATGGACTGATTGACCTCGTCGATAACCCGCTCCCGCAGGGCCGCTCCGACGTCGACGTGCTTACCGCTGACCTGGACTTTCATGGCGATAGCTCGCTCCCGGGCGCGAGGGAAGTCAACCCCCGAGACGAGGCCCGAAAACGAATCCGGTGCGTACAACCCGGCGGGCCTGGCCGCCTTCCCGGGTCAACTGGCGACCATCAGCCGCCGTCGCCGCTCAGCGGACGAAGGAATGCGCATCGACTCCCGGTACTTGGCCACGGTGCGCCTGGCGATATCGACGCCTGAGGTCCTGAGAATCTCGACGATCCGGTCATCGGAATGGACACCTTCACCGCACCGCTCTGTTTCGATCAGCCGGCGGATGCGATCGCGGACGCTCTCAGCAGAGTGAGCCTCGCCGCCGTCCATCGAGGGGATGGCGGCCGTGAAGAAGAACTTCAATTCGAAGACACCGCGCGGGGTGGCCATGTACTTGTTCGACGTCACACGACTGACCGTGGACTCGTGCATCCCGATGGCGTCGGCGACGGTGCGCAGGTTCAGCGGCCTCAGGTGGCTCACGCCGAATGCGAGGAAGGCGTCCTGTTGCCGGACAATCTCGGAAGCGACTTTCAGAATGGTCCGCGCCCGCTGGTCAAGGCACCGGAGGAGCCAGTTCGCCTTGGAGTGACAGTCTGCGACAAACGCCTTTTCCAAATCGGTTCTCGCCCCGGCGGAGACCCGGGCGAAGTATCGCCTGTCGACCAGGAGCCGGGGCAGGGTGTCGCTGTTCATCTCGACGTTCCAGAGCCCCTCCGGTCCCTGCCGGACGACGACATCCGGAACCACCGGGACGGTCGGTTCGCCACCGAAGGCCGCGCCCGGGCGCGGAGTAAGTGCGCGGATCTCCGAGATCATCTCCATGAGGTCTTCACCATCGACGCCACAGACCCGCTTCAGCGCCGCCAGGTCCCTGCGGGCCAGCAGGTCGAGGTGATCGAGAAGGGCGAGCATGGCGGGATCGCAGCGGTCCCTTTCCCGCAACTGAAGGAAAAGACACTCCCTGAGGTCGCGCGCAAAGACCCCGGTCGGCTCAAATCCCTGAAGCGTCTCCAGCACCCCTTCGAGGAAAGGGACGCCGCAGGCCAGGCGATCCGCAGTTTCGGCCATGTCGGAGCGGAAGTAACCGTCATCATCCACCGCATCGATCAGGACCTGGGCGACGGCGTAACGCGATCCCTCAAGGCTGGACATCAGGAGCTGCTCCGCCAGGTGCTCCTTGAGCGTCCGGGCGCTGACGAGCCGCTCCGACACATCCTCTCCGGTGTCCGGGCTCTGGCCTTCGGAGCGGGTCCGGCTCCAGTCGACGGCGCCCCCCGCATCGGCGTCCTCAGCCAGATCGCCCGTGGCCTTTTCGCCTGGCGACGCCTCGGAGTCGCGGCTGACGTCGAGTTCAGGTCCGGCGCCCGAGTCCGGAATCTCGTCGGCGGCGAGGATTTCGTCGTATCGGGGCCCCGCCTCCGCCGCCTCCATGTCGCCCTCAGCCTCTTCGCGGGAAAGAAGGGGGTTGCGCTCAAGCTCGGCTTCCAGAAACGCTTCCAGCTCAAGGTTGGAGAGCTGCAGCAGCTTGATCGCCTGCTGCAGCTGGGGCGTGATGACCAGCCCCTGTCCCTGACGGACCTCAAGCCGTGCGCCGAGCGCCAACTTCACCTCCTTGGCCTGTTTCTTGCTTACCGCTAAGGCCCGGATGGCGAATGTTTGGTTAACGGCAGGTCAATTTTCCGCGCTCTTTCGGGTCGGCAGAGACTCGATGAAGGCGCGGGCGTCGGCGGCGGAACGGTCGGGAATCTGTTCCATCGGCACATGCCCAGCGTCGGGATAGACGATCAGCCGGGCCCCCGGGATCAGTTCGGCGAGCCGGCGCCCGACAGCGACAGGGACCACCACATCCTTCTCGCCGTGCATGACGAGCGTGGGCGTCGAGACCCCCTTCACGGCGTCCGGGGAGACGCGGGGCGGGTCCTGGCGACCGGCGAGGATCATTTCCCGGCGACCGGGCGCAAGGGCCAGATCGACATAACGGTCCACCAGGGCCGGGGTGACAAGCCTCTCGTCGACATAGGCCTTCCTCAGTCCTGGCGCGGCGAGCGGACGGGGGTTGAGAGAGCGCAGGGCGGCCCGTCCTACAGGATTGGCCATGACCCTGAAAATGGCGGGCGGACCCTCCCGGGCGGATGGGGTCTCCGCCTCCGGAGGTCGGGGTCCGACCGAGGCGACGAGGATCAATCCGCGCAGACGGTCCGGATGGGCCAGGGCGAAGTTCCAGGAGGCCCCGCCGCCCATGGAGTTCCCCGCCAGGACAAAGGGGCTGAGGCCCAGGCGTCGGGTCAGCTGGTCGATCACCTCGACCTGTCCGGCGGTGGATATCCGGTAGCCGGGGGGCGTCACGGTCAGGCCATGGGCCGGAAGATCGAGGGTCACCACCCGGTAGGTGCCGCCCAGGCGGGCCACCCAGGGCTCCCAGGTGTCGAGGTTGGCGGCGAAACCGTGAACCAGAACCAGGGCGGGGCCGTCCGACCGGCCCTGATCTCGGTAGTGGACCGTGACCCCGTTGTCGAGTGTAACGAACCGCGAGGTCGGGTTCGCATACTTCGCCTTCAGGGTCTCATACGGAATATCGCGGGCGCATCCGGCCAGGGTGGCGACAACCAGCAGGGACGCCATGATCGCCAGGGACTTCAGGGTCATGTGAACCTCCATTTCAGCCCAGTCCAAGTCGCTCGAATTGAGAAGCCGGGGCGTCGATCGCCTTCAGAGCCAGACTGAGGCGGCGGGCCGCGTCAGCCTCGAGCGGGCCTCCCGCAAGATTTCGAACTTCCTCCGGATCCGCGGCCCTGTCGAACAGAGAGTTTCCCGAGGAACGGGTCCTCGCCCAGAAGGGCAGCGGATCGCCCGCGACATAGGGCTGGTGGATCACGGGAATGTCCGAGCCCGGCATCCGGTCGAGGAAGGCGCGATGGTCCGGCGGCGGCAGGGCGACGTGCCGGTCGATGAGGTGGGTCGGCATGGTCGACCAGCGGTTGGACATCATGGAGAGGGGGGCGTTGGCCCCGGCCGGCGCCCGGGCGTATTTCCATTCTCGGGTCACGAGATGCACTTCGCGGCCCCAGACCCCCGTCAGCAGGTGGTCGCGGACCGATTCGCACTCCCCCCGCAGAAGGGGCAGGAGCGACTGGCCATGGGTGCGCTGGCGGACCTGGACG
>JBJTFE010000183.1:0-5503 GCA_046093265.1 Phenylobacterium sp.
ACCTTCTCGCCAGGGGTCCGCTACTCACCCTGGCCCGGCACAGGAACACCTGGCGGCTCGCGTTTCCGGAGATTACGACCGAGGCGCCGCAGGTGCTTTTCGACTCCTTCGAAGGCGTCATCCAGGCGGCCCAGGCCGGGAACGGCCTCGCCCTGGTGCCCGACATCGTCGCCCTTAAGGCTCTCGCGGCCGGGCGCCTGTGCAGGATCAGCCCCGTCGAGATCCAGGCCGGGTGGGAATACCGCCTGATCGCCGGCAAACGCAGCGCCGCCGCGGCCCTGCTCACCCCCCTCGGCGACGAGATCGCGGCCATTCTGGCTGATGAACAGGTCCAGGCGAACCGGTAGCTGAACAGGGTTGCTCACCGGGATCACCCTCGGGGGAGTCATCAAACTGTGGGATTCCTGCCCGTTTGGGGAGTTGGACGGGAATGCAAGACCGTGCCGGAGGGGGGCTGCGGCGACGACTTGCAGCCTGTCCTGGATTGGGGTTTCCTGAAGCGTCCCGACAGCGCAAGGCGGCGGGTATCCCGGGAGGCGGTGACGTGGCGGACGGTGCGATCGGTCTGGACGAGGCGCGCGCCCGCGCCTTTGGCATCAAGCTTGAGGACATGAACCCCGGGGATCCGGATCTCTTCCTGCACAACGCCTTCTGGCCCTATTTCGAGCGCCTGAGGAACGAGGAGCCCGTCCACTGGTGCCGGGACTCCGAGTTCGGGCCCTACTGGTCCGTCACCCGCTACAACGACATCATGGCCGTGGACACCAACCACGGGGCCTTCTCATCCGAGGCGGTCCTGGGCGGGATCACCATCCGCGACGCACCCCCGGACCTGCGCCGGCGCAGCTTCATCGCCATGGACCCGCCCCTGCACGACCAGCAGCGCAAGGCGGTCAGCCCCATCGTCTCCCCTGCGAACCTCAAGACCATGGAGCCCATCATCCGCGAGCGGGCCTGTCGCATCCTTGACGCCCTGCCGCTGGGCGAGGCCTTCAACTGGGTGGACCGGGTCTCCATTGAGCTGACCATACAGATGCTGGCGACCCTTTTCGATTTCCCCTTCGAGGAACGGCGCCGCCTGACCCGCTGGTCGGACGTGGCCACCGCCATCCCCTATCCCGGCGGCCTCGTGGAAAGCGAGGAGGCGCGCCAGGTTGAGCTGAAGGAGTGCCTGGAGGTCTTCACGGGCCTCTGGAACGAGCGGGTGAACCGCCCGCCGACGGGCGATCTCGTCTCCATGATGGCGCACAGCGACGCCACCCGGAACATGACGCCTGAGGAGTACCTCGGGAACATCATCCTCCTGATCGTCGGGGGCAACGACACCACCCGCAACTCGATCTCCGGCGGCGTCCTGGCCCTGAACCAGAACCCCGCAGAATACGACAAGCTGCGCGCCAATCCGGGGCTGATCGAGTCCATGGTGCCGGAGATCATCCGCTGGCAGACGCCCCTGGCCCACATGCGGCGGACCGCCCTGCAGGACATCGAGCTGGGCGGCAAGACCATCCGCAAGGGCGACAAGGTGGTCATGTGGTACGTCTCCGGCAACCGGGACGAACGGGCCATCGAGGACCCCGACGCCTTCATCATCGACCGCGAGCGCCCGCGCCAGCACCTGTCCTTCGGCTTCGGCATCCATCGCTGCGTGGGCAACCGCCTGGCTGAACTGCAGCTGAAGATCGTCTGGGAGGAGATCCTCAAGCGCTTCAGCTTCATCGAGGTGCAGGAGGAGCCGGTACGGGTGAGATCCAGCTTCGTGAAGGGCTATGAGACGCTGATGGTGAAGCTCCACCCCGCCGGCTGACGTTGGGGCGCCCTTCCTTTCCGGGCCGGCCTGCGGTTTCATACCGCAAGAAGGATCGCGATCCCGGGGGAAACAACGTGTCCGACATCGACCTGACCGCGCTCGACAAGGCGCTCGCCGCCGCCCACCAACCCGCCCTGCAGGCGGCCCTTGTTCACCTCACCGGCCGGGACCACTGGCTACGACCCGAATGGACCCCGGCCTACGTTCCGCTTTCGCGCGGCGACACCGGCGTGCCCGAGGCCGAACAGCATAAGTTCCTCGCCGAGGCCCGGACCGCCCTGGTCGAGTGGTTCACGAACGGGCAGGGGCGCAACCACCAGCCCCCCGCCGCCACGCTTCGCCGGATGATGAGCTTTGTCGCCGGGGCGGAAATCCCCGACGGCTACGCCGACTTCCTGGTCGATGAGCTCAGCCTGGGCGAGACCAACACCAAGACGCCGGTCTGGGACTCCCCCCGCCTGAAGCAGGGCGCGGCGAAGATGCACGTCCTCGTCATCGGCGCCGGCATGTCGGGCCTGCTGACCGGCATCCGCCTCAGCCAGGCGGGCGTGAGCTACGAGATCGTCGACAAGAACGCCGACGTCGGCGGCACCTGGTTCGAGAACACCTATCCCGGCTGCCGGGTGGACTCCTCCAACCACATCTATTCCTACAGCTTCGAGCCGAACCACCACTGGCCCCAGCACTTCTCCACCCAGCCCATCCTGCTCGACTATTTCCGGGGGGTGGCCGACCGCTACGACCTGCGGGGCAAGATCGCCTTTGAGACCGAGGTCGAGACCCTGGACTGGGATGAGCCCCGGGCCCTCTGGAAGGTGACCGTCCGCGACAAGGCGGGCGTGCGCAGGGTCATCGAGGCTAACGCTGTCGTCACCGCAGTGGGCCAGCTCAACCGTCCCCGCATGCCCGACATCAAGGGCCGTGACCGGTTCGCCGGCCCGGCCTTCCACTCCGCCCGCTGGCGACATGACGTGGACCTGACGGGCAAGCGGGTGGCCGTGATCGGCACCGGCGCCAGCGCCTACCAGTTCGTGCCGGAGATCGCCGGGAAGGTGGGCAGCCTGACCATCTTCCAGCGCACCCCGCCCTGGGGCTTCCCCGTGCCGCACTACCACGAGGACGTGCCGGACGGCATGAACTGGCTGATGGAGCACGTGCCCTTCTACGACAAGTGGTACCGGTTCTGGATGTTCTGGATGGTCACCGACGGGCTCCTGCCCATGGTCGAGGCCGATCCGGGCTGGAACGGCCCGCCCACCGCCGTGTCGGCCGCAAATCTCGAGTTCCGCGAGATGATCGCCGGGGCCATCGCCGCCCAGACGCCGAACCGCCCCGAACTCGTGGAGAAGGTGGTGCCGACCTATCCGGTGGGGGGCAAGCGCTCTCTGCTGGACAACGGGGTCTGGATGGCCGCCCTCCAGCGCGACAATGTCTCCCTCGTGACCGACCCGATCTCGGAGATCACCGAGGCGGGCATCGTGACGGCCGACGGGACGGCCCGGGACTTCGACGTCATTATCTACGGCACGGGCTTCCACGCCTCGAAGTTCCTCGAGCCGATGAAGATCCGCGGACGCGGCGGCGCCGACCTGCACCAGACCTGGGACGGCGACCCCCGCGCCTATCTCGGCATGACCACGCCGGGCTTCCCCAACCTCTTCATGATCTACGGCCCGAACACGAACATCGTCGTGAACGGCTCTATCATCTTCTTCTCGGAGTGCAGCGTCCGCTACATCGTCGGTTGCCTCAAGCTGCTGGCCGAGAGCGGCGCCCGGGCCATGGAGCCCAGGCGCGAGGTGCACGACGCCTTCAACGCCAGGGTCGACGCCGCCAACGCCCTGATGGCCTGGGGCGCACCGCAGGTGTCCAGCTGGTACAAGAACGAGAAGGGCAGGGTGACCCAGAACTGGCCCTTCGCCCTGGTCGATTACTGGCGGGCGACCCTGGCGCCAGACCCGGGAGACTTTATCATCGAGAAGGCGGCGGAGCCCGTCGCCTGATCGCCGCATGCCCACCCGGAGTGTCCAAGTGAAGCTTCAAACGATCATCTGCTCGACCCGGCCCAATCGGGTCGGACCTCACATTGCACGCTGGTTCCATGGACTGGCCGAGGCGCATGGCGACTTCGAGGCCTCGCTTGTGGATCTGGCGGACTTCAACCTGCCGATCCTCAACGAGCCCTGGCACCCGCGCCTTCGGAACTACCAGTTCGACTACACCAAGGCCTGGGCGGCCAGCGTCGAGGCGGCGGACGCCTACGCCTTCGTCATGCCCGAGTACAACTTCATGCCGCCGCCATCCTTCGTGAACGCGGTGGACTATCTCTACGCTGAATGGAACGGGAAGGCCGCGGCCTTCGTCAGCTATGGCGGACAGTCGGGGGGGGTCCGGGCCGTGCAGATGGCAAAGCAGATGCTGACCACCGTGAAGATCATGCCCCTGGTGGAAGGCGTCGCCATTCCCATGGTCGGCGAGCACCTGGACGCCGAGAAGGGCTTCGCTCCCAATGACGGGCACAAACTCGCCGCCAAGGTGACGCTTGACGAGCTGTCCCGCTGGACCCGGGCCCTGAAGGGCATGCGCGAGGGCTGAGGCCGCCGCAACGCGCTTATCCTGGAAGGGGAGGAAAGTGGCGCGAATGACGGGGCTCGAACCCGCGACCTCCGGCGTGACAGGCCGGCGCTCTAACCAACTGAGCTACATCCGCACTCGAATGCGCATCTGCGCAAGGCGCGTCTGATAGGTCCGGGCCGGAATCGTGTCAACCGTGCATGACGCGTTAGCGGCCCGGTAGGGAATCTGAGTTCATCTGCCGCAGCCCCGGCTTCGGGACTGCATCTTGATCAGGGACAAACCGAGGTTTGAACCCGACGCGAGGCTGGTCTAGAAGGGCGCGCGACTCCGGTGAGGATTCCATGGACGCCTTTCTTCTCGAGTACCTGCCGATCGTGATCTTCCTGGGAATCTCCTCAGCGATCGCCATCGTGTTCATCCTGGCCTCGGCCGTGCTGGCGCCGAAGGCCCCGGACCCGGAAAAGCTGTCGACCTACGAGTGCGGCTTCAACGCCTTCGACGACGCCCGGATGAAATTCGACGTCCGTTTCTACCTGGTCTCGATCCTCTTCATCATCTTCGACCTGGAAGTGGCCTTCCTCTTCCCCTGGGCGGTTTCGCTCATGAACCTGCCCCACGAGCAGGCGGTCTTTGCCTTCTGGTCGATGATGACCTTCCTCGGGGTCCTGACCGTCGGCTTCATCTACGAGTGGAAGAAGGGAGCCCTGGAATGGGACTGATCGTTCCGGCCGGATCGGGCGCCCGGTCCACCGTCGAGGGCTATGACCCCAAGCTGCATGATCCCTATTTCGACGGCGTTTCCCAGCAACTCGCCGACAAGGGCTTCGTGACGGCCGCCGCCGACGACCTCATCACCTGGGCCCGCACCGGCTCGCTGATGTGGATGACCTTCGGCCTGGCCTGCTGCGCCGTGGAGATGATGCAGGCCTCCATGCCGCGCTACGACCTGGAGCGCTACGGCTTCGCGCCGCGGGCCAGCCCGCGCCAGTCGGACGTGATGATCGTGGCCGGCACGCTCTGCAACAAGATGGCTCCGGCCCTGCGCAAGGTCTACGACCAGATGCCGGAGCCCCGCTACGTCATCTCCATGGGATCCTGCGCCAACGGCGGAGGCTA
>JBJTFE010000184.1:0-5578 GCA_046093265.1 Phenylobacterium sp.
TGAAGGCCCGGATTCCGGTGCGGCCCTTGAGGCCGTTTACAACCCCTTCATGACCTCCCTGCGGGACTATCCCATCCCCATCGTCACCGCGATCAACGGGGCCGCCGCCGGCGTCGGCTGCTCCCTGGCTCTGATGGGCGATATCATCGTCGCCGGCGAGAGCGCCTACTTCCTGCAGGCCTTCCGCCGCATCGGCCTGGTGCCGGATGGCGGCTCGACCTATCTCCTGCCGCGTCTGATCGGAAAGGCCCGGGCCTTGGAGATGGCCCTGCTGGGCGAAAAGATCCCCGCGGCCAAGGCGCTTGAGTGGGGTCTGGTCAATCGGGTGGTCCCGGATGACCAGCTGATGTCCGCCGCCCAGGAGATCGCCCGATCCCTGGCGGACGGCCCCTGGGCGCTCGGCTCGATCCGCAAGCTGATCTGGGACAGCCTGGACAATCACTGGATCCAGCAGCTGCACGCAGAGCGGGTGGCTCAGCGAACGGCGGGCCGGACGGCCGACTTCAAGGAAGGCGTCATGGCCTTCCTGCAGAAGCGCGTGGCGATCTTCAGCCGGAAGTAGGGGGTCAGGCTTCGGGGGCTGCGGCAGGCTGGATAGTTACGCTTTCGCCGCAGCCGCAGGCATCCGTCTGGTTCGGGTTCCGGAAGACGAACTTGGAAGACAGCCGGGTCACCTCGTAGTCGATGACCGTGCCAAGCAGGAAAAGGATAGCGGACGGGGCCACCAGGACGGTGACTCCCTGATCGGTCACGACCTCATCCAGCGGGTCAACCACCTCGGCATATTCGAGGACGTATTCCTGGCCCGCGCAGCCGCCATTCCTCACGCCGACACGCAGGCCCACGATGGGCGCCTCAGAGCGCGCAATGATCTCACGGACGCGGTCAGCCGCACCCGGCGTCAGGGAAACGACCTGGGCGCGAGGGCGGCGGGGACGGGGCGCTGCTGAGTAGACGTCGGCGGTCATAGGGAAGATATAAGCTCAGAACATGTTCAATTGAAGCTTGGCTTCGTCGGACATGCGGGACGGGTCCCAGGGCGGATCGAACACCAGGTCGACCTTGACGTTACGAACCTCGGGGATGGTCCGGACGGCGTCTTCGACCCAGCCCGGCATCTCTCCCGCCACCGGGCAGCCCGGCGCCGTCAGGGTCATGTCCACGGCCACGTCCCGGTCATCCGAGACGTCGACCTTGTAGATCAGGCCCAGCTCGTAGATGTCCACGGGGATCTCCGGATCGAAGACCGTCTTGAAGGCCTCGATCAGCCGGTCGGTCAGATGATCAAGTTCGGCCTGGCCAATCGGGCCGGGAGCGGCTTCCGGGTCAGGAGGGGTCGCGGTCATAAGAAAAAGGTCCGGGTTCGATTGAGGGCGTCCAGGAAGGCGTCAACCTCCTGGCGGGTATTGTAGAGCGCGAAGGAGGCGCGGACGCTCGAGCTCACGCCCAACCGCCGCATGAGGGGCTCTGCGCAATGGGTTCCGGCGCGGACGGCCACTCCATATCGGTCCAGGAGTTGAGCGATGTCGTGCGCGTGGGCGCCTTCCAGGGTGAAGCTGAGGATCGCGCCTTTGCCCTTCGCTTCGCCCAGGATGCGCAGGCCATTGATCCCCTGAAGGCCCTCGACGGCCCTTCGGTAGAGGTCCGCCTCGTGGGCGGCCACAGCTTGACGGTCCAGACGGGAAAGCCAGTCCACGGCGGCGCCCAGACCCACGGCTTCGACGATGGGCGGAGTGCCGGCCTCGAACCGAAGGGGCGGTTCGGCATAGGTGATGCGGTCGAAGTCCACCCTGTCGATCATCTCGCCGCCGCCCTGCCAGGGGGGAAGCGCATCGAGGCGTTCAGGTCGGCCCCAGAGGACACCGATCCCTGTAGGTCCATAGAGCTTGTGGCCCGAGAAGGCGACGAAGTCTGCGCCCAGGGTCCGTACATCAAGCGCCCCGTGCACCGCCGACTGGCAGGCGTCTGCGACCATCACCGCCCCGGCGGCGTGGGCGAGTGCGGCGATCCGCGCCACCGGGTTCACAGTACCCAGCACGTTGGACATGTGCACCACGGAGACAACACGGGTGCGTGGCGTGATCAGGCGCTCGAGCGCGTCAAGGTCGAGGGAACCGTCCGGCAGGAGGGGAGCGAAACGCAGCACCACGCCCTTCCGCTCCCGCAAGAAGTGCCAGGGCACGATGTTTGCGTGGTGCTCCATCTCCGTCAGGAGCACCTCGTCGCCTTCCGAGAGGCTCTGTCCAAGACCGGAGGCCACCAGGTTCAGGGCTTCCGTGGCCCCTCGGGTGAAGACGATTTCGGATTCTTCGGCTCCGATGAACCCCGCGACTTTTCTGCGCGCGTTTTCATAGAGTTCGGTCGTCTCATTCGCGAGGGTGTGAAGGCCCCTGTGAACATTGGCGTAGCCGTGCCGCATCAGGTCCGACATGGCCGAGATGACGGCCTCCGGCTTCTGGGCCGAGGCGGCGCTGTCCAGATAAACCAGAGGCCGGTCGCCGATCCTGCGCGAGAGGATCGGAAACTCGGGTCGGACGCTTTCAGGATCGAAGACCATCAGCCCCCTGCCCCCAGACGGGTCGCGAGCCACGACCTCATGCGGGACGCCGCCTCCGGCGACTCGGCCCGGTCAATGACCTCGCCGAGAAAGGACGCCGCCAGGAGGGTCCGGGCCGCCGCTTCGGGAAGTCCCCTCTGGCGCATGTAGAAAAGGACATCGTCGTCGAGGGCGCCCACGGTGGCGCCATGGGCGCAGGCGACGTCGTCGGCATAGATCTCAAGTTCGGGGCGGGCGTCGACTTCAGCCTGGTGGGACAAGATCAGAGCGTTATGGGCCATCCGGGCGTCTGTGCCGTCGGCGCCCTCCTGCACCGTGATGCGCCCCTGGAACACCGCGCGCGCCTGGTCGTCCACCAGGCCCCGCGCCAGCTGATCGGTTCGCCCGTCAGGGCCCCCGTGACGGACGCTGCTGGTCAGGTCGGCGTGACGGCGACCGCCGAGAAGGTAGGCGCCGTCGAGCCGGCACTCGGCCCCCTGCCCGGGATGCTGCAGTCGCGTCTCCAGGCGCTGTCGGCGCGCGCCGGTGGTGAGCAGGGTCTGGGCGAACCGGGCGGCGGACGACAGGTGAACGTCAAGTTCGACCACCGCCACGGCCTCGGCGGACATGTCGGATAGGACCAGGCGTTCGCAGGATGCACCCGCCTCAAGCTCGAGAACGACGCTCAGCAGCGACAGGCTCCCGCCGCCGCCCTCGTGCGATTCCAGCAGGGTCAGGCGCGCTTCGGCGCCGGCGCTGATCCGCAGCCGGGCGGCGTGCGCGCCATCGCCCCCCGAGACATGTCGGAGGATGACGGTCCGCACCTGGCGGGCGGCGACGGTAATCTCCGCCGGGCCGGATCCGTTGGCGATGACGACGGTTTCGCCTTCCAGCCCGTCGAAAGGCCCAGGCCCGGCCGTCGAAGGGGCCAGGGCCTGTGACGGCTCCGGGACCGTCCT
Source organism: Phenylobacterium sp. (assembly GCA_046093265.1). Lineage (GTDB taxonomy): Bacteria > Pseudomonadota > Alphaproteobacteria > Caulobacterales > Caulobacteraceae > Phenylobacterium. The sequence goes on from JBJTFE010000184.1 coordinate 3,496, forward strand.
GAGGAGGCTACGCAGGTCCGTCCAGCGCCAGTCCTCATCCCGCCGCGACGGCAGCAGGGCCGGATCCCGCAGCCGGATGGCCTGGTCGAGATTCACGCCGCCCTCGCATACTTGTCATAGCCATCGCGCTCGAGTTCGAGGGCGAGTTCCGGTCCGCCCGTGGCGACGATCCGCCCATCGGCCAGGACATGCACCCTGTCGGGCCGGATATGGTCGAGCAGACGCTGGTAGTGGGTGATCACCAGCATGGCCCGGTCCGGCGCGCGCAGGGCGTTCACGCCCTCGGAAACGATCCTGAGGGCGTCGATGTCGAGACCGGAATCGGTTTCATCCAAGATCATGAAACGGGGCGAAAGCAGCGCCATTTGAAGAATTTCCATGCGCTTCTTCTCGCCACCCGAGAAGCCGACATTGAGCGACCGCTTGAGCATGTCGAAGTCCATCTTCAGGTCTGCGGCGCAGGCGCGGGCGCGCTTCAGGAAGTCCGGAGCGGAAACCTCGGCCTCACCCCGGGCCTTGCATTGAGCATTCAGGGCGGACCGGATGAAGGTCAATGCCGGAACACCTGGAATTTCAGGAGGATACTGGAAGGAAAGAAACAAGCCTCTCGCCGCCCGCTCATCCACCTCGAGGGACAGGAGATCCACCCCGTCGAGCTCGGCGGCGCCCTCGGTGACCTCGTAGCCCGGCCGACCGGTGAGGACATACGACAGGGTCGACTTGCCCGCGCCGTTCGGCCCCATGATGGCGTGGACTTCGCCTGCAGGGACATCCAGCGTCAGCCCCTTGAGAATCTCCCGGTCGCCGACGCGCGCGTGGAGGTTGCGAAGGCTCAGCATGGCGGTCTCCGGTTCGGGTCTTGTCATTGAAGTCATCCCACGCTGCCTTCCAGGGAAATGGCCACGAGCTTCTGGGCCTCCACGGCGAACTCCATGGGAAGCTCCTGGAGGACTTCCCGGACGAAACCGTTCACCAGAAGCTGGACAGCCTCCTCCTCGGAGAGCCCCCGCTGCTGGGCGTAAAAGAGCTGGTCTTCCGAGAGCCGGGTGGTCGTGGCCTCATGCTCGAAAGTGCAGGCCCCGTTCCGGGCCTCGATGTAGGGCACGGTGTGAGCGGCGCACGTCTTTCCGATCAGCAGGCTGTCGCACTGGGTGAAGTTGCGCGCGCCCCTCGCCCTGGGATGCGCCGAGACCAGGCCCCGGTAGGTGTTCGAGGACCGGCCCGCGCTGATCCCCTTGGAGATGATGCGCGAACGGGTCCCCTCGCCCAGATGGATCATCTTGGTGCCGGTGTCCGCCTGCTGGCGACCGTTGGTGATGGCGATCGAATAGAACTCGCCGACGCTCTCACGGCCCCGCAGGACGCAGGACGGGTACTTCCAGGTGATGGCGGATCCTGTCTCCACCTGGGTCCAGGAGACCCGCGAGCGGTCGCCCCGGCAGTCCGCCCGCTTGGTGACGAAGTTGTAGATGCCGCCCTTCCCGGTCTCCGGATCGCCGGGGTACCAGTTCTGGACGGTGGAGTACTTGATCTCCGCGTCTTCCAGGGCGACCAGTTCGACCACTGCGGCGTGCAGCTGGTTCTCATCGCGCATCGGCGCGGTGCAGCCCTCGAGGTAGGAAACGTAGGCCCCCTTGTCGGCGATGATCAGGGTGCGCTCGAACTGGCCGCTGCCGGCGGCGTTGATCCTGAAATAGGTCGAAAGCTCCATCGGGCAGCGGACGCCTGGCGGCACGTAGACGAAGCTGCCGTCGGAGAAGACCGCCGAGTTGAGGCAGGCGAAAAAGTTGTCGGTCACCGGCACCACCGTGCCGAGGTACTTCCGCACGAGATCCGGGTGCTCCCGCACCGCCTCACTCATCGAACAGAAGATGACCCCGGCTTCGGCCAGCTCCTTCTTGAAGGTGGTCACCACGCTGACGGAGTCGAAAACGGCGTCAACGGCATAGCGCGGGGCGCCCGTCACGCCCGCCAGCACCTCCTGCTCTCGCAGGGGGATGCCCAGCTTCTCGTAGGTCTTCAGAAGCTCGGGATCGACCTCGTCCAGGCTGGCCGGGCCGTTCCCGGTCTTCGGCGCGGCGTA
>JBJTFE010000185.1:0-9666 GCA_046093265.1 Phenylobacterium sp.
GCGGGGCCCCTCGGCCTCCGGCAGAAGGGCGCCGGGCCGCGCCTTGTCCGCGTTGCCGAGGACCATGTCCACCTCCGGCATGGCGGCGAAGGTCCCGGGCTCGATCTGGGCGGCGCAGCCGGTGACGATGAGCCGGGCGCCGGGGGTCTCCCGGCGCGCCTTGCGGATGGCCTGGCGCGCCTGGCGCACCGCCTCGCCGGTCACCGCGCAGGTGTTGAAGACCACCGCGTCGGTCACGCCGTCCTCTGCGGCGCGGGCGCGGATCACCTCGCTCTCATGGGCGTTGAGGCGGCAACCGAAGGTGACGACACGAACCTCGGACCCGCTCATGGCAACTGGCCCTCGAACTCGAGTTCGACGTCCCCGGTCATGAGAACATGGCCTTCGGCGCCCCAGGCGATCTCCAGCTCGCCGCCGTCCAGCTCCAGCCGGGCGGCGGGGTCCAGCAGACCCCGCCGGACGCCGGCGACCAGGGCGGCGCAGGCGCCCGAGCCGCAGGCCCGGGTCAGGCCCGCCGCCCGTTCCCAGACCCTCAGCCGCGCATGGGTTCGGCTGCGGACCTCGGCGAAGCCCACATTGACGCGCTCGGGGAAGAGCGGGCTGGCCTCCACCGCCGGGCCGATGCGGGCGGCGTCAACGGCCTCTGCGGACGAGACGACGAAGACGGCGTGGGGATTGCCCATGGACAGGCAGGTCGCAGGGCCCAGCCCGGCGGCCTCCGGGACAGTCACAGCCAGGGTGTCGGCCGGCCCCGACAGCGGAACCGCCCGCCAGTGAAGGCGCGGCCGGCCCATGTCCACCGCCACCCTCAGGTCCCCGCGTCGCCAGGCCCGCAGCAGACCGCCGGCCGTGGCCAGCCGGACCTCGTCCGACCCGGTTTCTTCCATCAGTCGCCAGGCCACGCAACGCGAGGCGTTGCCGCAGGCTCCGGCCTCGCCTCCGTCGGGGTTCCAGAATCGGACCGTGGCGTCCGCCTCCGCGGAGGGTGCGACCAGCACGAACTGATCACAGCCGATCCCTTCCGACCGCGAGGCCAGACGCCGGATCTCGTCCGGGTCTGGCGCAAAGGCCTGGCGGCGAGCGTCGACGATAATGAAGTCGTTGCCCAGGCCGTTCATCTTGAGAAAGGGGCGCTGCATGGGCGAACTATATAGTCCGCAAGCGTTCTCCGGGCGACTTTCGGGAGACATTTGCGGATCTTTGCGCAACAACACGACCATGAAGACGTGTTTCAAGCCCCTCGGCGGCGCCCTCCGCACCCTCACTCTGGCCCTTGTTCTGGCCGGCCCGCCCGCCGCAGCGCACGCCGGGGATCCCTTCCTCTGGCTGGAGGACATCGAGTCCCCGAAGGCGCTGGGCTGGGTGTCCGGTCAGAACGCCCGCACTGCAGCGGTCCTCGAAAGAGACCGCCGTTACCCGGACTTTCTCCAGGAGGCGCGGGACATTTTCACGGCGCCGGACCGGATCGCCTGGCCGAGCCTGCGCACCGGGGCGGTGGACAACCTTTGGCAGGATGCGGCTCACATCCAGGGGATCTGGCGTACTTCGGACGCAGCCGCATATGCCGCCGGACAGCCGCAGTGGGCGACCCTGCTTGACCTCGACGCCCTTTCGAAGGCTGAGGGGCGAAACTGGATCTTCAAGCGTGCGACCTGTCTGCCGCCCGCCGCAGTCCGCTGCCTCGTCCATCTGTCCGACGGAGGGGGCGACGCCGTGGAGGTGCGCGAGTTCGACGTCGCCCGCCGCGCCTTCGTTGAGGGGGGATTCCGGTTCCCCGCCTTCAAGCAGACCCTCGACTGGCTGGATTTCGACACCCTGGTCGTCGCCCGCGACTGGAGCCCGGCGGAAGTGACGGTCTCCGGCTATCCCTTCGTGGTCCGGACGGTGGACCGCCGGGGCCAGACCCGGGAGATCTTCCGCGGGAAGGATACGGACGTCTTGGTCACCGCCCGTGTGCTGCGCGGCGAGGACGGAGGGAGCCTGGGGCTGGTGGTCAACCGGTCGGTCGAAGTCTTCCGTTCGGAATTCAGTCTCTTGCGAGACGGGCGGCGGATCCGTCTGCCTCTGCCGCTGCAGGCCACCTACCAGGGGTCGGCGCAGGGGCGGATGATCTTCGTCATCAAGGAGCCCTGGAAGGGTTTCGCGGCGGGCTCGGTCATCGCCCTGCGCCGCGATGACCCTGCCGGGGCGCCGGAACTTGTCTTCTCGCCCGGGCCACGCCAGGCGGTCCAGGAGGTCGAGGTCACGGCCGGGCTTGTAGTCGTCAACCTGCTCGACGAGGTCAAGGGCGCCGTCGAGGTGTTCGACATGGCCCGCGGTCGCTGGACTGGCGAACGTCTGGCCCTGCCAAAGGATGCGACCTTCCAGATCGTCTCGGCCAGCGAGACCGACGATGTCGTCATGGTCTCCGCGCAGAGCTTCCTGGACCCCCCGTCTCTCTGGCGGGTGAACGCCGCCACCGGCGAAACGGCCCGGGTCGCGGCCCTCCCGCCGCGTTTCTCGAGCGAGGGCGCCAGCGTCGCGCAGTATTGGGCGACCTCCAGCGACGGGGCGCAGATCCCTTACTTCGTGGTGACGCCGAAGGGAGCCCTGACGGACGGCTCCACACCCACACTGATGTACGGCTACGGCGGCTTCGAGATCGCCAAGCCCCCGATCTATCTGCCGGAAATGGGCCGGTTGTGGCTGTCGAGGGGCGGCGCCTATGTCATCGCCAATATCCGGGGAGGCGGCGAGTTCGGTCCCGCCTGGCACCAGTCGGTGATGCGCGAGAAGCGGCAGCTGGCCTTTGACGACTTCGCCGCCGTCGCTCGGGACCTGACCGCCCGGGGCCTGAGCTCGCCGCGCCGTCTGGGCATTTACGGCCGCTCGAACGGCGGCGTCCTGACCACGGTTTCCATGACCCAGCATCCCGAACTCTGGAGCGCGGTGGTGGTCGAGAGCCCCCTGGTGGACATGCTGCGCTACCACAAGCTTTCGGCAGGCGCCTCCTGGATCGGAGAATACGGCGACCCGGATGTTCCCGCGGACGCGGCCTTCATCGCCCGATACTCCGCCCACCAGAACCTCAAACCCGGCATCGCCTATCCCGAGGCCTACATTACAACCAATACGCGGGACGACCGGGTCCATCCCGGACACGCCCGGAAGTTCGCCGCTCAGCTGGAGGCGCTTGGGGTTCCCTATCTCTACTATGAGCAGACCCTCGGCGGGCATTCCAACGACTCAGATCCTGAACTGAACGCCCGGCGCTGGGCCCGTCACTACGTCTATCTCGCCCGCAAGCTGATGGACTGATCAGGCCGCCTGAAGGGTTTCGGCCAGAAGTCGGCCCTCGGCCCCGCGGATGGAGCCTGACCTCCAGGCGACGACAATTTCGCGGGTCGGATCCTCCGCCTGAAGGGGGCGGATCTCGATGGGCGCGCCGTCCGTGAGGCCGGCCGCCACCGCCATCGAGGGCAGGAAGGTCACGCCCAGACCCGATCCCACCATCTGGACGAGGGTCGGCAGGGATGTGGCGGCGAAGGTGGCCTCCGCGTCGCTCGGACGCGGCGGACGCAGGCCGCAGGCCGCCAGGGCGTGGTCGCGCAGGCAGTGGCCGTCCTCCAGAAGAATCAGGTCTGTCTCCTCGAGTTCTGCGGGGCGGGTCCGGTCCCGGGTCGCCAGGCGATGCCCGGAGGGCATGGCGGCGAGGATCTCGTCATGCGCAACGTGGGCGCAGTCCAGTCCGTTCATGTCGAAGGGCAGGGCGATCAAGGCGGCGTCCAGACGCCCCGACTTCAGGTCGGAGACAAGCCTCTGGGTCAGCTCTTCACGCAGATACAAGCGCAGATCAGGGAAGCGGGTCCGAAGCAGGGGCAGGGCCCGGGGCAGAAGAAAGGGCGCAATGGTCGGGATGACCCCCAACCGGAACCGCCCGGTGAGGGGCTGTCCGGCGCTGCGGGCCGCCTGGACCAGCTCATCGGCTTCATTGAGGATGATCCGGGCCTTGGCCAGCGTCGCCTCGCCCACGTCGGTGAGGATCAGTCCGGACCGGGCCCGGTCGACGACGGGCGCTCCCAGTATCTTTTCCAGCTCCTGGATGCCGGCCGAAAGCGTCGGCTGGGTGACGTGAGCGGCCTCCGCAGCCTTGCCGAAGCCGCCATGCTCCACGAGGAGTTTCAGGTACTGGAGTTGCCGGAGTGTTGGCAGCATGAGGCCGCACTTCCACGAGGCGATGTCTCAAGTCAAACGAAAGCGGCGCGATCCCCTGACAGGAACCGCGCCGCTGAAACTTGATCCGGGCGGAACGCCCCTGGATCAGCGTCCCGACTGCAGGCCTTCCACCGCCGCGGTCATGCGCGCGCTGAAGGGCTGGTAGGCGTCGCGGAACATGTTGCTCATGAGCTCCGCGTTCTTGCCCATCTGGGCCATGCAGGCTTCCATGTGGGTCTTGGCCAGGTCGGTCTGGACCTCGATCATGTCCTGCACGCTGCGCACGCCAGTCAGGGACTGGACGGCGGCGGTCTGACGCTCGACAGCGGCCTTGGAGAAGGCGACGGCTTCGGAGCCCAGAGCCTCTGCGCCTTTCGCAGCGGCGGTCACAGACGCGATCACGGCTTCCAGATTCTTGCGGGAATGGGCGGTGATGTCGTTCAGGCCGGTCATGCCCTTGTCCATCGCTTCGCGGAGAGCTTCATTTCCGGCATTGGCGATTTTGTCGGCGGCGGTCTGGGTGGCGGTCTTGGCGGCGGCCATGGGTCACTCCTGGTTTCGGGCCGTTCAGGCGTGGGCCCGGGCCGGTTGTGCTGCGGTGCGGAATGCCATGCTGCGTCGCAGCAGTCAAGCGCTTTGTGCAGTGCAACATTTTCGTGATCCCTTAGGCGTTCAGACGAAATTTACTTTCCCGCAAGGCGGGGCTGTCTAAGATGCAAACTCGACCTGAAACCCGCCGGCCCCGCCGGAGACGCCAGGGACGCCCGACTTGAAGACAGCCGACCGCCGTCCCGCCCTCTCCGCCAACTGGGTCGCCAGCCTCGTTGCTGTCTTCCTGACCGCTTTGTACGGGCTCTCGAACGCCGCTCCGGCGCGCGCCGCGCCGACCCCGCCCTTCCAGGACATGCGTTACGCGGCGGTCGTGGTGGACGCAGAAACGGGCGAAGTGCTCTTTTCGAGGCGGGGAGACGGGCTCCGGTATCCGGCCTCGATCACCAAGGTGATGACGCTCTACCTCACCTTCGAGGCGCTCTCGAGCGGTCGGCTTTCACCGGACGATCTGATCGTCATCTCCCCCCGGGCGGCGGCCCAGAGCCCTACCAAGCTTGGGTTGCCGGTAGGGGCGACGCTCACCGTGTCCGAGGCCATGCAGGCTCTCGCCATCAAGTCGGCGAACGATATCGCCGTCGCCCTGGCGGAGCGTCTTGCAGATGGCAGCGAGCGGCGATTCGCCGCCATGATGACGCTTCGGGCCCGCGAACTCGGAATGGTCAACACCCACTTCACAAACGCGTCCGGCCTTCCGGATGTCCGGCAGGTCAGCACCGCCCGCGACCTGGCCATCCTGTCCCGAGCGGTCCTGCGGGACTTCCCCCAGCACTACGGCCTGTTCAGCCAGGAGAGCTTTACCTTCCAGGGGCGCCGGATGAACAATCACAACGGCCTCCTCTGGCGGATGGCCGGCGCCGATGGCCTGAAGACCGGCTTCACAAGCGCCTCAGGCTACAACCTCGCCGCCTCGGCGGAGCGCGGCGGCCGCAGACTCATCGCCGTGGTCCTTGGCGGCCCCAGCAACGCCCGTCGAAATGAGAAGGTCGAGAACCTCCTGCTCACGGCCTTCGACCTCGCAGCGCGTCGGGATCGCGGCGAGCGCGTCCAGTTCGCTCAGGCAAGTTTCGAGTCCGATCCGGCGCCTAGCGTCGCCTTCGCCCAGGCCCGGGCGGAGGCCGACCCCCTGCCTCCTGACCGGGTGATGCTGACCAGCGCCCCGACGCCGAGGAACCTGTCCGGGTTTGAGATCGTCGATGCGGCGGCCACGAGCCTTCGCCCGGCTCCCGGGGCGGGTTCCGGTCGTTGGTCGGTGCAGGTCGGAGCCTTCAAAACCCGGGACCTCGCCCGCAAGCAGGCCGCCCTCGTCCGCAAGCTCGCGCCGGCTCACTTCGGCCCCGGCGGACGGGCGGAAAAGGCCGGTGCAACTTGGCGGGCGCGCTTTTCGGGCTATTCCGAAGCCGAAGCCCGGGCGGCTTGCCGCACGCTCAAGGGCCGCGGCCAGCCCTGCATGGTCCTGCCGCCCGCAGCCTGACCTCTCGGACCCGCGACGGGGCGATCCCTATTCGCCCCGCGTGACGATGGCGGCCGTGGCGACCAGCTCGGCCAGCAGAGACAGGGTGGCCTGACCCGGCCCGTCAAAGGGGTCGAGCTCCACGCGCGTGAAGTATTTCAGCAGGAGCGAAGGGTTCACCCGGGGGATCGAGACGTGGCCCATGGTCCAGTTGCCGAACCGTCGCTCGGTGATCTCCTCATAGGAAAGCAGACGGACGTTCCGGTGCCGGTCGTCCCGGACAATCGCGTTGAAAACTTCGCAGACCTCGTCGCGTCCACCCTCCAGCATCTGGATGAACAGGTCGTCGGCGACACAGAGCAGCCCCGTCACCCCGTTTCGGGGGTTGTTGCGGCGGCACTGGTCGAGGATGGCGTCCAGCACGGCGCCGCTCATGGCCTGGGCCGGACGGCTTGCGTAAAGACAGCGCACGAGCATTCCGGTCAGCTCCGGGTCTTGATGAGGGAAAGAAATTCGGACCGCAGGGTGTGATCCTTCAGGAAGGAGCCGCGCATGACCGAATTGATCATCATGGTCTCGCTGTCCTTCACGCCACGCCAATGCATGCAGAAGTGATCGGCCTTCATCACGACGGCGAGGCCGTCCGGCCGGACCTTCTCCATCAGCAGGTCCGCCAGCTGGGTGATGGCCTCTTCCTGGATCTGGGGCCGTGACATGACCCATTCGGACAGGCGGGAGTACTTGGAAAGGCCGATCAGGTTGGAGTGCTCGTTAGGCATGAGGCCGATCCAGAGTTGTCCCATGATCGGGCAGAAATGGTGGCTGCACGCGCTGCGCACGGTGATCGGCCCCACGATCATCAGCTCATTGAGCGACGAGGCGTTGGGAAACTCGGTGACCGATGGTGGAGCCATATAGCGGCCACGGAATACCTCAGTGACATACATCTTGGCGACGCGCTTTGCGGTGTCATGGGTATTGTGGTCCGCCTCGGTGTCGATCACGAGGCTTCTCAGGACTTCACGGAACCTGCCCTCGACCTCAGACAGTAGGTCATCCAGTTCGCCCTCGCGGATGAAGGCTGAGATGTTGTCATTGGCGAAGAAGCGCTTTTTCGCCTTCTGGATCCGGGCGCGGATACGTGCGGAGACGGGCTCCTGTTCAGGGACTGCCGGGGGCTTCACGACGGGCTCACACAGGTTTCAGATCGTCGGGTCCAGGCCCGGACGCCGCAACTCTACACCCCAATCCCTCGCCTTGTCGCGCAAATGTCCCCGATCCGCAGGGAACACGGCGAGCGCGACGGTCGAACGGCATGGAGTCATCCCGAGAGGAGCCGGTCCCGGGCGGCGTTGAGGTGGGCCGCGAGCCCGTCGGTTCCGCCGGCGTCGGGATGAATGCGACGGATCAGACGGGCATGGGCCTCCTGGATATCCTCCCGCGTCGCGTCCGGGCCGACCCCAAGGATCGCGCGCGCTTCGTTGAGACTAAGGCCGCTCGAGGGCATGGGCGGCGGTGAGTTGGGGGGTCTCAGGGGCGCTCGCGCAGCCGAGGACAGGGCGAGCCCCGCCGCGACGAGCGCTAGGCCCGCAAGCCAGCCGCCCCGAATGAGGCTCAGGGCTCCCGCCGTCACGGCGGCGACCCCAAGGGCGGCCGCCAGCAGGCGCCATTCCCGCCGAGGCGCCTTCAGCCCGCCTCGCCCCGCCCAGAGGAGGGCGACCAGAAACGCGGCGCCCGCCAGCAACCAGACCACTACTGGGCGGCCTGCCGGGCGTCGTCGGAAGTCAGGCCGAGAAAGCCCATCAGGTCCCGCAGTTCCTGCCGCGCCGCCACATGCTGCAGGCTCAGAGAGACAGGACGAATGGTCGGGGACAGGTCGGCGATGGTCAGGCCGAAGGGGAAGAGCTCCCGATAGATCACCCGGTCACGGAGGCCCGGGCCCACCCTGAATCCGGCGCGGCGCGACAGGGCCTGGACGCGTTCGTCCACCCGCCGCCGGTTTCGGGCCTCAGCAGGCGCAAGGCGGTTGCGCAGCACCACCCAGTCTATCGAACGGCCCGAGGCGGCGGCGCGGTCCTTACGGCTGTTCCAGACCGTCTCGGAATAGAGGCTGGGACGTTTGAGCTCGAGCGTGACGGGATCCACAACGCCGAGGGTATCGAAGTCCACGAAGCTGTCGTTCATCGGCGTGACGATCAGGTCGGCGCGGGCGTGAGCGGCCCGGCTGAGCGGCGTATCCGCGCCGGGCGTATCGATGATGATCAGGTCGCAGTCCGAAAGGGCCTGAAGGGCGGCGTCGAGGCGCATGCGCGCCTCGTCCTCGGGCGCGCGCGCAAGAGCCGGATCCATGCGGACGGTCTCCGGCATGGGCGCTTCGACGCCATTGGCGGCAAGCCAGGCCGACCGGTTCTCGATAAAGTGCGCCAGGGACTGCTGGCGGACATCGAGATCCATGGCTCCGACCCGCGCGCCCCCATGCAGAAGCGCGGTCATGAGGTGGATGGCCAGGGTCGACTTCCCCGCCCCGCCCTTTTCATTGCCCACGACGATGATGTCAGCCATCGGAAGCCTCCGCCGGAGGGGCCTGTCCGGAAGGTCCGGACCGATTCCCCACGGGCCACAGCCTTGTCATCCCGCCGGTAGGCGTCAACGCGCAGGGCCGGATCGCCTGTGGATGGATGGACGGACGCCGGGCCGGCGAGGCATAAGCGCGCCGCCCGCCGTCGCCCCGGAGACCGCCATGCCCCTGCTCCCCGTCGCCCGCACCGTGGCCGACCTTCGCCGCACCGTCGCCGGCTGGCGGCGCGAAGGCCTGACCGTCGGCTTTGTCCCCACCATGGGCGCCCTGCACGAGGGGCACATCTCGCTGGTGCGTCTGGCCCTGTCCCGCGCCGACCGGGTTGTGGCGTCGATCTTCGTCAATCCCACCCAGTTCGGTCCGAACGAGGACCTGGCCGCCTATCCCCGCGACGAGACGGGTGACGCCGCACGACTGGCCGGAGCGGGCTGCCACCTCCTGTTCGCCCCTTCCGTGGAAGAGATGTACCCCCCGGGGGCCGCCACGGTCGTCACGGTTTCAGGGGTATCCGAACCCCTCGACGGCCAGGCCCGGCCCGGCCACTTCGCCGGGGTCGCCACCGTGGTGGCCAAGCTGCTGAACCAGGTCCGCCCCGACGTCGCGGTGTTCGGCGAGAAGGATTACCAGCAGCTGCAGGTCATCCGGCGGATGGCCGCCGACCTCAACCTGGGCGTCGAGATCCTCGGCGCCCCGACGGCCCGGGCGGAAGACGGCCTGGCCCTGTCCTCCCGAAACGCCTATCTCGACGCCGACGAGCTCCGCCGGGCGCCCGAGCTGGCCGCGGCCCTTTCGGAGGCGGTCCTCGCACTTCGGGCCGGCGGCGCGGTGGCGG
>JBJTFE010000186.1:0-13858 GCA_046093265.1 Phenylobacterium sp.
GCAGCCGCCGTGGGACCGGCGCCGGCGCCCGGCCCCTGAAGGAAGATCCGGCCGATCCGCTCGCCCTCGATGTACAGGGCGTTCAGAGCGCCATCCGCCTGCGCGATGGGATGCGTCTTGCGGATCAGGAACGGGCGCACCTGCACTCTGGCGCCCTCCCCGGCCCTTTCGGCCGAGGCGATGAGTTTGACCCGATAACCCAGGTCCCCGGCCAGCCGGATGTCCTGCAGGTCCACGGCGGTGATGCCTTCCACCTCGGCGGCGGCGAAATTGGGCGCGCCGCCAAAGGCCAGGGCGGCCAGGATGGTGATCTTGTGCGCAGCGTCGAAGCCGCCGACGTCCATGGTCGGATCCGCCTCGGCATAGCCCAGCCTCTGGGCCTCGGCGAGGACGTCCGCGAAAGCCGAGCCCGACGCCTCCATCTCGGTCAGTATGTAGTTGCACGTGCCGTTCAGGATGCCGGACAGGCTCCGGATCTCCTCTCCGACCAGCGCCTCCCGTACGGTCTTCACGGCCGGGACGCCGCCCATCACCGCCGCCTCGAACAGGAGCGGTGCGCCCCTGGCCTCGGCCAGGGCGGCCAGCTCTGCGCCGTGCTCGGCGATCAGGGCCTTGTTGGCGGTCACAACCGCCTTGCCCGACTGGAGGGCGGCCTCGACCGCAGCCTTGGCCGGCCCGTCAGAGCCGCCGACCAGCTCGATGAAGATATCGATGTCCGGCGAATGGGCCAGGGCCACGGGGTCGTCGAACCAGGCAAGGCCGGATATGTCCACCGGCCGGGGACGCGAGCGCGAACGGGCCGAGACTCCCGTGACAATCGCCCGGCCTCCGGCGGGGGCGAAATCAGGTTTCTCGGCGAGGAAGGTCAGCAGCCCGCCGCCGACGGTGCCGAGGCCCGCCACCCCGATGCGCCAGGTCTTCTGTCCTGGGTCCGAGCTCATTGCGCCTGCCCAGAATTGTGGGCCCGGCCGAGGATTTCGTCGGCGTTCGCCAGAAACCGGCGGACATTGCGCGCCGCCTGCCGGATGCGGTTCTCGTTCTCGACGAGACCGATGCGGACATAGCCCTCTCCATACTCCCCGAACGCTACGCCCGGGGCGACAGCGACGCCGGCCTCCTCGATCAGGAGTTTGGAAAAGAGCATGGAGCCCGCCTCGCGAAAGGCTTCCGGCAGAGGCGCCCAGGCGAACATGGAGGCGGGCGGGGCGGGAATATCCCATCCTGCCCGCTTCATGGACTCCACCAGGGTGTCCCGGCGCGACTTGTAGGTGGCGCGGATCTCGTCGACGCAATCCTGCGGGCCATTCAGAGCCGCCGCCGCAGCCACCTGGATAGGCGTATAGGCGCCGTAGTCCAGATAGGACTTCACCCGGGCGAGGGCGGCGCAGATGCGGGCGTTGCCGACCACCATACCGACCCGCCAGCCCGCCATGGCGTAGGTCTTGGAGAGGGAGTTCACCTCGACGGCGATATCCTTGGCTCCGGGAGCCTGAAGCACCGAGGGCGGCGGGTTGTCGTCGAAATAGATCTCGGAATAGGCGACATCTGACAGCACCAGCATTTCATGCCGGCGGGCCAGGGCCACCGCTTCCTTGTAGAAGTCGAGGTCCACCCACTGGGCGGTAGGGTTCGAAGGGTAGGACAGGATGAGGACCGACGGCGGCGGAGCCGAGTGCTTCACGGCCCGACTGATGCCCGACAGGTACTCTTCCGGAGAGAGGGCCGGAACGTGGCGGATCACGCCGCCGGCCATGATGAAGCCATAGGCATGGATCGGATAGGCCGGGTTGGGGCAGATGATGACGTCGCCCGGCGCCGTCAGGGCCTGGGCGAGGTTCGCAAAGCCTTCCTTGGAACCGAGAGTCGCGATCACCTCGGTATCGGGGTCAAGTTTCACCCCGAAGCGGCGTTCATAGTATCCGGCCATGGCCCGGCGCAGCCCGACAATGCCCTTGGAAGCGGAATAGCGACCGGCCTTGGGATCCCGCGCCGTCTCGATCATCTTGTCGACGATGTGCTTCGGGGTCGGCATGTCGGGATTGCCCATGCCGAAATCGATAATGTCCACGCCTTCCCCACGAAGGCGGGCCTTGATGCGGTTGACCTCCTCAAAGACGTAGGGCGGGAGGCGTCGGATACGGTGAAATTCGGGTGTCATGTCTGCTCTGGCCGCGCGGGTCGCGGCGAAAAGGGAGCCTGTCCATGCTTGGCATAGCCTTCGCTCCGAAGGTCGCCAAGCGGTTTGAGGAAATCGCCTCCGCAGGCCCTAACGAACGGGCGGCGGAGGCGGGGTAGCTCGTCTGCGGATGTCACGGGCGAACGCTTCCGCCTCGGCGGTTGCTGAGACGATGGGCGGGGCCGACCCAGCCTCAAAGAACGCGGTGGCGGCGAAGGGTTCGGTCTCCTTCAGCGTCCAGGTTTCCGGCGACGTAAGGCGCTCAAGTTCCTGACCTGCCGTCAGGACCTCGCGTCCGATCCTTCCCCAGGCGGTGACCGGTCTCTCGTCCTTCGGATTTGGGGGGATGTCCGTGAACCGCGGATAGGCCTTCTGCGATCTCGCAATCGACCGCACTTCCATGGCGGCCGCGGCGATGTCCGGCTGCGACTGCGGCTCCGCGGATGCGCGGCCGCCGATGAGGAGGGCAAACGCGAGCGACGCCACCGTCAGAGACGCCAACTCCCGGGCGGAAAGACGACTCGTGGGCTGCACGTAGTGGTGTTTCATGATCATCACGGTCATATGTCATGATCGCGCTCTACGAAAGCCCGGGCTCCACACAGGACGAAGGAGGCAGGATCATGGTCGCCAAGGAAAAGTCCGCCGGAAAAAAGCGCCGTCGGCCAGCAGCAGGCAACGGCAAGTCGGGCGCCGGAGGATCAGGCTTATCTGGTCCGGCGCTCGGAGGTGGTCCTGCAAGTCCCCCGCCAGAGGTGGCGTCGACGGACTCGAAGGCCGAAATCGCCTCCGCAGCCGGCATCGGGGCGGCATTCGCCGCGGCCGGCCCGGAATCCCTCGAAACGCTCGAAGCCCTCTCGAAGAACCTCGCCCGTGCTGCGATGACGGCGCAGAGCGCCATCGCCGAAGCTGCGCTGAGACAAGCCGACCGCCCCCCCGGGCTGGACGCAGACCCCTTCCACGTAGGTCCGGCGATGGCCAAGGTGATGTCCAGTCTTGCGGGTCGGCCCGACGCCCTCCTGCAAGCGCAAGGCGACCTCTGGCGCCGCTATGCCGAACTCTGGCACTTCGCGGCCCGGCGAGCCATGGGTCAGACAGAAGCTCCGGTGGCCACCCCAGGCAAGGGCGACAAGCGCTTCAACGCCCCGGATTGGACCGAGAACCCGGTTTTTGATGTCGTAAAACAGTCCTATCTGATCACCTCGGACTGGCTGAACGGTCTGGTCGCCCGCGCCGATGATGTCGATCCCCTGACCCGACGTCGTGTCGAGTTCTTCACGCGGATGCTGACCGACGCCCTGTCGCCCTCGAACTTCCTGGCGTCCAATCCGGAGGCGCTCCGGGAGGCCATGTCCACCCGTGGCGAGAGTCTCGTCAAGGGCATGGAAAACTTCGCAGGGGACCTCGCCAGGGGCGGCGGCCAGCTCGCCATCAGTCAGACCGATTACGAGCAGTTCGAGATCGGCGTGAATGTCGCGACCGCGCCCGGCAAGGTCGTCTTTCAGAACGAGATCATCCAGCTGATCCAGTTTTCCCCATCCACTGAGCAGGTCCATGAGATCCCCCTTGTGATCTTCCCGCCGTGGATCAACAAGTTCTACATCCTCGACCTTCGCCCTGAAAATTCGATGATCCGGTGGCTCGCCGCACAGGGTTTCACAGTCTTCGTCGCCTCCTGGGTCAACCCGGACGGACGCCTCGCCGACAAGACTTTCGAGGACTACATGCGCCTCGGCATCTACGAAGGCACGGCGGCCGCGATGAAGCAGGCCGGAGTCGAACGGGTGAATACCGTCGGCTACTGCATCGGCGGCACTCTCCTGTCAGCGACCCTGGCGCACATGGCTGCAATGGGGGACAACCGGATCGCTTCGGCGACCTTTTTCGCCGCTCAGCAGGACTTTTCGGAGGCTGGCGATCTTCTGCTGTTCACCAGCGACGAGTGGCTCTCTGACCTCGAGAAACAGATGGAGAGCGGCGGCGGCGTGCTGGCGGGCCAGACGATGGCCGACACCTTCAACATGCTGCGCTCGAACGACCTGATCTGGTCCTTCTTTGTCAGCAACTACCTCCTGGGCAAGGAGCCCAAGCCGTTTGATCTGCTGTTCTGGAATTCCGATCAGACACGGATGCCGAGGACCCTGCACCTTTACTACCTGCGCAAGTTCTATGGGGAAAACGCCCTGGCGAAGGGCGAGCTGGAGCTCGACGGTCTGAATCTCGACCTCGGGAAGGTAAAGACCCCCATCTATGTTCAGTCGTCGAAGGAAGATCACATCGCCCCGGCCCGGTCGGTCTACAAGGGCGCGCGTCTCTTCGGGGGACCGACCACCTTCACCCTCGCGGGGTCGGGTCATATCGCCGGGGTCATCAACGCACCTGTGGCGAAGAAGTACCAGCACTGGACCAACGCCGGCCTCCCGGACACGCTCGAGGCTTGGCAGGCGGACGCGGTCGGGAGCCCTGGCTCCTGGTGGCCACACTGGGCCGATTGGCTGAAGGCGCGGTCCGGACCCCTGGTCCCGGCGCGGGACCCGGCTGGCGGCCCCCTGCCCGCCCTGGAGGACGCCCCCGGCAGTTACGTCAAGGTGAAGTCCTGAACCTGCCTACAGCGAGCCTTGCGCTGGCTAGCAAGGCGCCGACCGGCAGGGTCAGACTGACCATCCAGGGGGCAAGGGGAGAAGGGCCCTTTTCGAGCCCAAAGCCCATGAGCCGGATGCTTCCGGGCAGAAAGCCGGTGACGGCGGATGTCCAGTCCATCCAGGCGGTTCCGACGCCGACGAGGCAGAGCGCGGCCCAGAACACCCGGGCCTCCAGCGCGGGGGTTCGGAAGACCCTAACCGCGGTCCAGAGCATAAAGACGGGCGTCAGTAGGGAGAGAACCAGGAAAAGCCATTGACCGGGTGCGCGCCCCGGCGACCAGAAGGCCTGGGCAGAAGCCTCCTCATCCGTCACCTCGGTGTAGGACATGGAGAGCGTCTTATAGACGCGGACGATCTCGGGCCTGCCCACGCCCTCCGGCGGGTCTTCAGGCCGCGTCGCAAGAATGGCCGACTCCCGCCGCGGAGCCCGCAAGGTGGCCGGCGTCACGATCCGCCATCCCACCGGCTCCACGCTCAGGTCGATCACCGCCCGGCGCTCGGCGAAGGTGTAGAGATACTGCAGTTCAGCTCGCTCGGCCGGCGCCCCCGAGCCCTTCGCAACCTGTCGGGAGGACAGGAGGCGGATGGACCAGGGCGGGTCCGCCGGAAAGGCCGCGCGGACGGCCTCGATGCGGGCCGCATGGTCTGGAGACGCCATCGTGGACGGGGCGAGTCCCCGGTCGATGGCGGTCCAGTCGCCTCTCTGGACCGCATCGATAAAGAGCCGTCCCATGCGGTCCGCGTCGAGTTCGGCGCGCGGCGCTGCACAGCCGGCGAGCAGGGTCAGGGCGACCAGGAGGACCCATGCCCTCATGCTGGCCGGAACCTCAAGGCAAACCCGTTGTTGCAATACCTAAGGCCAGTCGGACGCGGACCGTCATCAAACCGGTGACCGTGATGCCCCAGGCACTGGGCGCAGTGGTACTCTGCCCGGGGAACCCCGATCAACCAGTCGGTCTTGAAGCCGAAGGCGCCGGGCAACGCGGTATGGAAACTCGGCCAACCCGTCCCGCTATCGTATTTCCAGGCCGAGCGGAACAACGGCAGATCGCATCCAAGGCAATGATAGGTCCCCGGCCGTTTTTCGTGCAGCAGCGGGCTGGATCCCGGCCGTTGCGTATACTCCTTGCGAAGGATGGCATAGGCGGCCGGAGGCAGCCGACGACGCCACTCCGCATCTGCGATCCTCCGGAAAGGCGAGGCTGAGAAAGGATCGCCCGCGGAATGGGCGGTCGTCGTACAAAGCGCCGCCGCACCGCCGAGGAGGAAGGTGCGACGCGGAAACCTGCGTTCAAAGACCTGCATCTTCGTCGAGCCCCAGCATGAGGTTCATGTTCTGCACACAGGCGCCTGAGGCGCCCTTGCCCAGGTTGTCGAGGATCGCCACAAGGCGGGCTTGGGACCCATCCGGCGACCCAAAGACAAACAGCTTCAGGACATTGGAGCCGTTCAGGGATTCCGGATCAAGGTCCTGGACATAGCCGCCAGCCCCGGATCGGATACTCTGGAGTTCAGCGCACGTCTCCGCGTCCGCCACGCGGATGAAGCGTTCGCCCGCGTAGGCCTCCAGAAGTGCGGCGCGTAACTGGTCGGGCGTCGGTCGGGACGGTAGGGCGTACAGGGCCAGGGGAACTTCCACCAGCATGCCCTGGGCGTAGCGTCCCACGGCGGGAGCGAAGACCGGCGCGTGGTCCAGCCGGCTATGAATCTGCATCTCCGGGAGATGCTTGTGGGCAAGTGAGAGGCCGTAAACGCGGAAGGCGTCGCTGGTGTCCTCCGGAGGCGCGCCCCCGAATTCCGCAATCAATCCCTTGCCGCCGCCGGAATAGCCCGACACCGCGCATTGACGGTCACCGGAAACCCGGCGGGCAGCAGATCTGCCTCGACAATCGGACGTACGAGGCCGATGAAGCCCGTCGGATAGCAGCCCGGATTGCTGACCCGGGAGGCCGACCGGATGGCCGCCCTTTGCCCGCGGGCCATCTCGGCGAAACCATATGTCCACCCCGGCGCCGTCCGGAAGGCTGTAGAGGCGTCGATCACCTTCACCTTGTCGGACGCAATCATCGCCACCGCTTCCCGGGAAGCGTCATCCGGAAGACAAAGGATGACGAGGTCCGCCTCGTTCAGCAGGGCCCGGCGGACCTCTGGATCCTTGCGTCGTTCCGGATTGATGGAAAGAAGCGCCAGGTCGGTGCGGCCGGCAAGCCGTTCGCGAATCTGGAGCCCGGTGGTTCCGGCTTCGCCATCAATGAACACCTTAGGTAGCGGTTGCGACGCCATGGTGACCTGCTTTGAATTCGCGATACGAAAAAGGGCGCTCCGGCATGACCGAAGCGCCCCGGGTTCCGGAATGAACCGAACTCTAGCGCTTCGAGAACTGGAAGCTGCGGCGGGCCTTGGCCTTGCCGTACTTCTTGCGCTCGACGACCCGGCTGTCGCGGGTCAGGAAGCCATGAGGCTTCAGGACCGAGCGCAGTTCCGGTTCGAAATAGGTCAGGGCCTTGGAGATGCCATGGCGGATGGCGCCGGCCTGGCCGGACAGGCCCGATCCGGCGACCGAGACGACGACATCGAACTGGCCGGTGCGGTTGGAGACTTCCAGCGGCTGGGCGATCATCATGCGCAGGACCGGACGGGCGAAGTACACCTCCTGGTCGCGGTCATTGATGGTGATCTTGCCCTTACCGGGTTTGATCCAGACGCGCGCCACGGCGTTCTTGCGCTTGCCGGTCGCGTAGGCGCGACCCTCGGCGTCAAGCTTGCGCTCGTGGACAACCGCCTGAGGGGCGGCCTGGGTGGAAAGGCTTTGCAGGGCGTCGAAGCCCGTGGGAGCGGGAGCGTCGGTCATCGGCTTACTGGGTCCGCACGTTCTTGGCGTTCATGTCGCCGAAGACCACGGTCTCCGGATTCTGGGCGGCGTGGGTGTGTTCCGCGCCGGCGAAAATGCGCAGGTGGGTCAGCTGCTTGCGGGCCAGGGGGCTCTCCTTGGGCAGCATGCGCTCGACGGCCTTTTCGAGCACCCGCTCGGGGAAGCGCCCGCCGAGGATCTTGTCCGCGGTGCGCTCCTTGATCCCGCCCGGATGACCGGTGTGCCAGTAATAGGTCTTCTGCTGGAGCTTGCGCCCCGTCAGCTTCACCTTGTCGGCATTGATCACGACGACGAAGTCACCGCAGTCCACGTGCGGCGTGTAGTCGGGGCGGTGCTTGCCGCGGAGACGATTGGCGATGAAGGACGCGAGGCGGCCGACCACGGCGTTCTCGGCATCGATCACGATCCACTTCTTCTCGACGTCGGCGGGCTTCAGCGAAGCCGTCGTCTTCAGCATGGGAGCGGGTCCGTAAACAGAGCGAGGCCGGAACCTCGCGAAGGAGCGCGCTGATACGACAGCATCCGCCGCCCTGTCAACTCGATGGACCCGAGATTGAATTAGTAATTTGAAAATAAACGGAAATCCAAAACAGGTAAGATAATACCTATCCCTCTCGCCGGGAGATCCAGAGGAATCCCGTAGCGAGGCCAAGGACGCCCGCCGCGGCGGCCTGGTGCGCAAGGCCGAGGGCAAGAGGCGTTGCCGAAACCAGGGTCCAGATTCCAAGGCCCGCCTGCCCGAAAACGCCAAGACCCAGGAAAATCCCCGCCCGGCGGACCGGAACCGCCAGATCAAGTGATCGAACACAGGCGATCACAAGCGCCAGGGCGCAGGCGCACAGAACATAGGCGCCGAGGCGGTGATGGAACTGCACGGCGGGCACGGAGTGGGCAAAGGTGGACCATAGTCCCCGCCCCGCATAGTCCGCGGGGAACCACCGCCCCCCCATCAACGGCCAGTCTGTCAGGACGTAACCCGCATCATTGCCGGCCACGAGGGCGCCCAGGAGGATCTGGGCATAAACAAGGATGGCCATGCACAGTCCGATCAGCGGCCACCGCCCTGCAGCCTTGCGTCGTGGAGCGCCGTTCCAGGCCTCCAGACCTGTCCAGAGCAGCGCGGCGAGCAGAAAGAAGGCGAGGCCCAGATGGGTCATCAGCCGTTCAGGCGCGACCGAGACCCGCTCGCTGAGGCCGCTGGCGACCATCCACCAGCCAATCGCACCCTGGAGGCCGCCGAGGGCGAACAACGCCCAGCATCGGACGATCAGCCTTTGCGGGATTTGCCGCCGAACGAGGAAGAGGGCGAAGGGCGCGGCAAAGGCCAGCCCCACCAGCCGTCCCAGAAAACGGTGTCCCCACTCCCACCAGTAGATGAACTTGAAGGCCTCAAGCGTCATCCCGCGATTGACCTGCTCGTACTGCGGAATGGCGCGGTACTTCTCGAACTCCTCGGCCCAATGGGCGGCGGTCAATGGCGGCAGAGTCCCCGTCACGGGCCGCCATTCCGTAATCGAGAGCCCTGACCCGGTCAGTCGGGTCGCGCCGCCGACGACCACCATGGCCAGCACGAGGGCCGCGACGCAGAAAAGCCAGACAGCAACGGGTCGCGAGCTATCGGGAGGGGGCATTGCATTCATGGCGCTGTGCTAGTCCCGTCCATCGTCTTCGTCCATCTTTCGATGACGGCCAACGTCCGGTGCGCTACAGGCTGGAGAATGAAACCGAGCCTCCGCAGCTTCGTCGGTTCCGTGGCCATCCTTGTCTTTCTCGCCGCCTACGTATGGGCCGCGACGGCGATAGCAGATCGCCTGCCAGACGACATGCGGATCAAGCTGGTCTACTTCGCCATTGCAGGTGTTGCGTGGGGCCTGCCAATCCTGCCGCTCATGACCTGGATGAGCCGGGGGCGTTAAGCCGATGGTCGGAGCGGCGGGATTCGAACCCACGACCCCTTGACCCCCAGTCAAGTGCGCTACCAGGCTGCGCTACGCTCCGACATCGGCGAGCGGTTCTTCTAGCGGCTTGCGGCCGACGGGCAAGCGATTTCGACTTCAGCCGGACAGCAGAGCGTCCAGCCGGCGCTTGATCGCCAGCAGATCGTCACGCGCTGCAGTCAGTCGCTGAAGGCCCGCCGGATCCGGGCCGATGGATCTTTGGGATGGGGTGGTCGCAGGCGCGCCGGCTGCGGCAGATCGAGGCGCTTGCGTCGGGGGTTCCGCGGACAGAGCAAGGACCCCGCGCATCCCCTCGCTCCGGCTCAGGGCCTGGACATCGCGGATCGATCGCCCCTGCTCGTGCAGCAGAACCTTCAACGCCCGGAGCAGAGCGATGTCCTGGGGGCGATAGAACCGCCTCCCCCCCGCCCGCTTCATCGGACGGATGACGGAAAAACGGGTTTCCCAGAAACGCAGGACGTGCGGCGCCACGCCGACCTCGTCGGCGGCTTCCGAGATCGTCCTGAAGGCATCGGGCCCCTTGGTCACGGCCTATTTCGAAAGGGCGCGGTCGATCCGCGCCTTCATGACCTGGCTCGCCCGGAAGCCTATGACCCGGCGCGGCTCGATCGCTGCGGGTTCGCCGGTCTTGGGATTCCGTCCCATGCGGGCGCGTTTCTCCCGGACCTGGAAAACACCAAAGCCCGAGAGCTTGACCTGTTCGCCGCGTTCCAGCGCCTGAGCGGCCAGTTCAAGCATGCGCTCAACCAACTCGGCGCAGTCCTGTCGGGTCAGACCGACCTCCTCATGGACAGCCTCCGAGAGATCAGCACGGGTGACGGTTGATCCGTTCATGGCGGGGATCCCTGATCAGCGTCGCAACTGCACCTTGGGGCTGCAGTCCGTTTCCAGATAAGCCTGTAAGGTCAGGCCCATCAAGCCTGAAGTTAACAGCCACGACGGGCTCATAGGCGCAGTGCGCATGCACCCCAGGTCAAGCCCCCTCCCATCGCCTCCATCAAGAGCAGCTGCCCCCGATGAATGCGGCCGTCGGCGATCCCCTGAGCGAGGGCGAGAGGAATCGAAGCTGCGGATGTATTGGCATGCTCCGCCACCGTGGAGATGATCTTCGCCTCGTCCAGACCCAGCCGGCTGGCCACGCCGTTCAGAATGCGCTGGTTCGCCTGGTGCGGGATGAACCAGTCCACGTCGGAGATCTCGACATGCGCGTCCGCGACGGCAGCCGTCACCGCCTCGGAGATATTGATTACGGCGTGCTTGAAGACCTGATTGCCCTGCATGCGAAGGTGACCGATCCGGCCGTTGCTGGAAACGCCTCCATCCACATAGAGAAGGTCCTGTTTGGTCCCGTCGGCGCGGAGGGCGAAGCCGAGCAAACCCCGATCGGAGGGATCGCCGCGCCCCTCGCCCGGCTCCAGCACGACGGCGCCGGCGCCATCGCCGAACAGAACGCAGGTGCTCCGGTCGCTCCAGTCCATCAGGCGGGTCATGACCTCGGCGCCGATGACTAGGGCGCACCTGGATCGTCCCCGGGCTGTGAAGCCGTCAGCGGTCGAGAGTGCGAAGACGAAACCCGAGCAGACGGCCTGGATGTCGAAGGCGATGCCGACGGGACAGCCGAGTTTGCGCTGCACAATGGTGGCGACGGCCGGGAAGGTAAGGTCAGGGGTGGTGGTCGCAACGACAATGAGATCGACCTCGGCCGGCGTCCGTCCCGCCGCCTGAAGGGCCCGGCGAGCGGCCTCCACCGCCAGATCCGACACCGCCTGTTCCGGTGCGGCGCGGCGCCTCTGGCGGATACCGGTGCGCTCCTGAATCCACGCGTCGGTGGTGTCGACCACCTTCGCGAGATCGGCGTTGGTCACGACCTCGTCCGGCAGGTAACCCCCGACCCCGGTGATGACGCTGCGGATCACGCCGTCTCTCCCTCGGCGGCCGCGCTGAGCCGGGACATGTTTCTTTCGATCTGGCGCGTGAATTCACTGGCGGCCAGATCCACCGCCAGACCGACCGACCGACCGAAGTCCCTCGCGTCAGCGCCGCCGTGGCATTTGATGACCAGCCCATTCAATCCCAGAAGCGGTGCGGCGGGCGTGGGCGTGATGCGCGCCTTGAAACGCCGCAGGGCCGGCCGGGCTAGCAGGGCGGCGATTTTCGCCGGCAGGCTGGACGTCAGGGCCGCCCTGAGCTCCTCTGTGATGTAGCGGGCGGACCCCTCCCCTGTCTTCAGGGCGACATTTCCGGTGAACCCGTCGGTCACCACAACGTCCACAAGGTTGGTGGACAGGTCATCCCCTTCCACGAAGCCGTGGTAGTCGATGTCCAGACGCCCGCTGCGCAGGATGGCGTGCGCCTGCTGTACGTCGTCGTGACCCTTCATATCCTCGGACCCGACGTTGAGCAGTCCGACCCGCGGTCGCTCGACCCCATAGGCCACGCGGTGATAGGCCTCTCCAAGTATGGCGAATTCGACCAGCCGCTCGGCGTCGCACCCGATGTTGGCCCCGGCGTCCAGGAAGGTCGTCACGCCCTTGACGCCGGGCCAGGGCACCACCAGGGGCGGTCGTTCCATGGGTACGCTCATCCGCAGTATCAGGAGGGAGATCGCCATCAGACTGCCGGTGCTGCCGCTGGAAACGGCCGCCGCCGCGTCGCCGGACCGAACCGACTCGACCGCGTTCCACATCGAGGCGCCCTTGCCCCGGCGAACGGCGTTGGCCGGTTTCTCCTCGGAACTGATCACCTTGTCCGTATGGAGCACCGTGCAGCGACGCCGCAGCTCCGCCGAGCGGGCCAGTTCGGGTGCGATCCTCGCCTCGTCCCCATGCAGAAGAAAATGCACATCGCCCGGGATGTGCTTCAGGCAGAGCGCCAGCCCCGGCAAGGTGGCCAGCACGCCGTGATCCCCGCCCATGGCGTCGATCGAAATGACTGTGGATACTGACAAAAGACTCAGTCCGCCCCCGACCTGACAAGGTACGCAGGATACAGGCCGGCGCCCGGCATGCAAACCAACGCAACCAGGATCATTGATCCGCCGCCCCTTTTCGCCCTTTCAGGATGGCGAAGGGCGACGACTCGCGATTGTCGGGCTCCCACTGGAAAACGGCGTCCGGGCGCCGGGGAAACGGATCGACCGCCAGCGCCAGGTGCTCCAGCAGGATCTCGTCGAGTGGCGCCTTGTCATCCCGCAGAAGATCAGGCGGATCCGGTGCATCCAGTGACACCTCCACCTCCCCCTCCGTCGGGTCGACGAGGCTGGGGCTGCCTGGAGGCGCGAAGCGAAGCTCGATTTCGCCCTCCAGGCTCTGGGAAAAGGGTTCAAGTGTGACCCCGCAGATCTGTATCACCTCGGCCTGAAAACGCCCCTTCACCTCACAGCCGTCCATCCATGGACGCACGACGAAGTCGGCGGACAGGGACGCCAGGGTCTCAACGCCGATCTGCTCGGCAATCACTGCCCGCTCAGTAGCGTCCGCCTCAAGATGGCGCCGCACAGGACCGTTGGCGAGATCTCCAAGCCGGACGAAGGTGTCTTCGGACTTCATGGCCTCTCCCACGGCACCCGACCTTCAAGAAACCCTCTCAGTTCCTGCCCGGCGAGATGCACCCTCTGGTTGCGCACATAGGCCGCCATCGCCTCGACAGGCGGCGACTCAACCCCCTCGTACACCGTCCGGGCGAGGATGGTCGTCAGCGGCTCAGCGCCTTCCTGTTCCTGCAGGGCGGCCTCATAGTTCCTGAGCCGGCCGTAGAGGGCCTCGCCGATCTTCCGCATCTTGCGGCCGACCGAAAGGTCTCCCACGCCCATTTCGCGGAGCGCGTCGTCGAGTGCGCGCACGTAGGCGTCGAACATCCCTTGCGAGACCTCCGTCGCTTCATCACCCTGCCGCACCAGCCGATCCATCAGAAGAATGACGTGCAGACTGTAGAGTTCGAAGCGCCCCTCCACCGTGTCGGGGACCCCGAGTGCGGTGTAAAACTCCGGTTCGCGCGCCTGCGCAACACAGGCCGCGTAGAGAGTTCGCCCGGTCTCGACGGCGGGGCGCTTTCGGAACAGTCGCATCTCGGCCTCGATTTCGCCGCGACGCGCGGCTAATGGCGGCATTGCAGTAAGGGGCGGCGAGCGCTAGGTCAAAGCCCGGACTAAAGGAAACAGAACCCGATGATCACGCGCGTCGCCTTCGCCGTCCTCCTTGCCGGCGCCGCC
>JBJTFE010000187.1:0-5833 GCA_046093265.1 Phenylobacterium sp.
CTTCATGGATAGGCTGGATACAAGTTTCATCCAGAATTCCAGTATCGATGAATCTCAGCGTGACCCGCGAAGGCGTACGACTGAGCGCAAAGCGGATGAAGGGCGTGCGCACGTGGCCGTAGCTGGCGATCAGGTCCAGCGCGTCTGAGAGTGTTGCGGCGCTCTGGACGCCGACACCAAGCGGGCCGTGAGCGGCGGAGTCGAAGAGTGCGCCCAGCTTCAGTCCCCACCCTGCCGGAAGGACAGCCGCAAGCTTCCTGAGCTGGTCAGCCTGATGGCGCACGTCGATCACGGGAGAGTCCGGATCGCGACCGCCCATGCTCATGGCCTCCCTGACCTCTGGCGATGCTCCCCACTCGCGCAGGACGAGCGCGGAGTAGGAGCTGGGCATGGGGAGAGCCGGCTCTGGCTGGGTCATGGCTTGAAATGACCAGAATCTGGCGGGTTGTCCACTGTCCGGGAGGCTCGGGAACGCGGGATGCTGTCTCCTCAGCGCGAGAGACCTGGATCCAGACGATCCGAACCCGGGGGCAAATCGTCATGACGACTGTCAACTACCACCTGAGGACCATCCTGCTGCCGGAGGGGCGCCAGCCGGTTGACCTGTGGATCGCGAATGGTCGCTTCACCTTCACGCCGGCGCCCGACGCTGTGTCCTTGCCGTGCGCCTTCATGGCTCCCGGGCTCATTGATGGACATGTCCATCTGTCTCTCGATTTCGCCAACACCGGACTGAAGCCCCACAGCCCTGAGCTCTTTCTGCATAACGCCCAGCGCCATCTCCGCTCGGGCGTGACCGCTCTGCGGGACGCCGGCTACGTACAGCAACTGAAACTCACGGACGTCGAACTCCCGCCCCTGCCGCTGATCCTGCGGAGCGGCTGGATTCATGTTCCCGAAGGCCGTTTCTTTCCCGGGGTCGATATCGGCAAGTGGACAGCGCCGGACGAGCTGCTCGCACGCTTCGAGGAAGTGGCGGCGCATGGTCTCAAGTGGTTCAAGATCATCGCGGACTTTCCTGGTCCGGACATGGACCTGTTCCAGGCGCCCTTGACCTACCCGCTTGAGGTCATTCGCAGTGTCGTGGAAGCGGCCCACAAGGCGGGGGTTCGAGTCCTGGCCCACAGTACGGGGGCGAATGTTGGCGAGATCGTTGCGACTTGCGTGGACTCCATCGAACACGGGATGAGCATCACGCCGGATGTGGTGCGCGAAATGGCGGCGCGCGGAACTCAGTGGTGTCCGACAATCGCCACCGCGGAAGGTTTCCTGAAGACCGCAGAAACAAGGGGCCTGCCGGCCGCGGTCAGGGAGGCCTATTCCCGACGGACGCAGGACGCGCTTGAGACGGCGATAGCTTTGGGCGTGCCGGTGCTGGTCGGATCCGACGAGCTTCCCCATGGCCGCATCGACCTTGAGGTCGACGCCATGGTGCGCCATGGCCTGAGCGTGGATGAGGCCCTGCGGTCGGCGACCACCGTCGGTCGCAGGGCGCTTGACCTTCCGGGCATCGAGGAAGGGGCGCCGGCGGACCTCGTGCTGTGGGACCTTGACCCGAGATCGGACCTGACGCGCCTTTCGTCGCCATCGCATGTCCTGGGCGCCGGGGTCCTTGTAGACCTGACATCAGCCGAGATCGGGCCCGGCTTCGTGGAGTCCCTGCGCGAGCGCATGGGCGATACTTCGTTTGAGCAACAGGCCGGGGACGAGACCTGCGTCTTCGCCGCATCGCATGACCACAAGCATGGGTAGGGGCGAAACATCCCCGTCCCTGGCTGTCGCAGAATGTGACTCCCTCGACGTCCATGTGCTGCTCGACAACACGACGGACCTCACGTCGACGGCCGGTCCGCTGGTGACGTCACACCTCGGGAACGCCCTGCGCAGGCGGCCACGCTTCGGCCTGACCGGGACGTGCCTGTGTTGTGCGAACTGGGGTCTGTCCCTGGCGCTCGACATTCGGACCGGGGGCGTGACACGGCGGGTGATGTTCGACGCCGGTCCCGATTGCGAGAGCCTGAGGCGCAATGCGCGGATCCCGGGCTATGATCTGACCCAGCTCGACGCCGTCGTGCTGTCTCACGGACATTGGGATCATGCTGGCGGCCTGACCGAACCCTTCTCCCAGCAGAAGCGCCAGGCGACCCCCAAGGTGACGGAGTTCCATGCGAACCGGTCCATGTTCGTCCGGCGCGGCATGCGCACGGCCCCGGACAGGGTCGTACCCTTCAAGACACCCCCTTCACCCGAGAGCCTTCGTCGCCTGGGGGCGAGGCTGGTCCTCGAAGACGGCGCAAGGGTTCTGGCCGGCGGCTGCGCCTATCTCAGTGGCGAAATCCCTCGCCTCACCGAGTACGAGGTCGGGCTTCCGGGGCACGTCGCCATGGAGCCCATGTCCTCTGACTGGACGGAGGATCCCCTGATCCTTGATGAGCGATGGCTCGCGGTGAAGGTGCGAGGCAGGGGCGTCGTCGTGTTCTCCGCATGCTCCCACGCGGGCGTCATCAACGTCCTGAGGCACGCGAAGACAGTCTTTACGGACACCCCGCTATACGCCGTCATGGGCGGGCTGCACCTGTCCGGCCAACCTAACGAGCAGATCATTGACCGTACCGTCGAGGACCTGGCCGCCTTCTCGCTGGCGCGCATCATTCCCGGTCACTGCACCGGCTGGCGCGCCGTCAATGCGCTTGCGCAGCGGTTTGGCGATCAGGTCACGCCGCTCTCCGTTGGCCAAACCCATCGTTTCGAAGGCATAGGGGTGACCTCATGACAGTTCGGTCCGAACTCAGACTTTCAGGGCCCTGGGAGGTCTTGCTGCAGGCGACCCTGGCGGGACTGGCGGTCATGGGGCTGGTCTTGCTGCTGACTCCGTCGATCGGCGAGATGTTCTTCTACGTCGTCTACTTCGGCGCGCTGCAGCCGCCTGAGCCCTTCTCAGAGGAAGCGCGCGGGTACATCCGCTTCGCCCATGGAGTCCTCGGCGCCATGATGCTGGGCTGGATGGTGCTGATCCACCGGCTGGCGCGGATATCCGCCGACGGACCGCCTGCCTCCAACTGGTCGCTGATCCGCATCTCGATCGGGACCTGGTTCGTGATCGACACGACATTCTCGATTGTTCATGGCGTCTACGGAAACGTGTTGCTCAACCTCGCCTGTGCGATCGGGATCCTGGTTCCCCTGCACTTCGGCCTGCGCGCACCCGCAAAGCCGGAGCCGAGACCAGACTGACCCCCTCGAAACGGAACGGGAACATGCTAGAAGCGGGGCATGGCCGACGCCGCCGAGGATTCCCCCTTCCTGCCGTCCCTCTTCGCCGACTGGTTCGCGGCGCAGGGCTGGTCGCCGCGTCCGCACCAGCTGGAGATGGTGGCCCGGGCCCGGGAGGGGCGCGACGCCCTGCTGATCGCCCCGACGGGGGGCGGCAAGACCCTGGCCGGCTTCCTGCCCAGCCTGGTGGAGCTGGCCGAGCGCCCCCGGGAAGCGCGGCGCGGCGTTCACACCCTCTACATCTCGCCGCTCAAGGCCCTGGCGGTGGACGTCGAGCGCAACCTGGCCCGGCCGATCCGCGAGATGGGCCTCGACCTCATCGCCGAGAGCCGCACGGGCGACACCGGCGTGGCGCGCCGGCAGAGGCAGAAGGTCCTGCCCCCAGACATCCTGCTGACCACGCCGGAGCAGCTGGCCCTGTTCTGCGCCTGGGAGGGCTCGCGTCTCTACTTCGAGGACCTGGCCTGCGTCGTCATTGACGAGATCCACGCCCTGCACGCCTCCAAGCGCGGCGACCTGTTGTCCCTGGGCCTCTCGCGCCTCGCCGCCCTGGCGCCGCGCCTGCGGCGCACCGGCCTGTCGGCGACGGTGGACGACCCGGCGGTGATCCAGCGCTGGATGGGCGACGGCGCGCGGCCCGTCGACCTGGTGCGCGGCCCGCCGGGGGCGACGCCGCAGGTGGACCTTCTGCTCTCCGGCGGCCGAACGCCCTGGGCGGGGCACACGGCCCAGCACGCCATGGCCGAGGCCTACGCCGCCATCCGCGCATCCCGCACGACCCTGGTCTTCGTCAACACGCGCTTCCAGGCCGAGTTCGCCTTCCAGGAGCTCTGGAAGCTGAACGAGGAGAACCTGCCCATCGCCCTGCACCATGGCAGCCTGGCCGCCGAGCAGAGGCGCAAGGTCGAGGCCGCCATGGCCCGGGGCGAGCTGAAGGCGGTGGTCTGCACCTCCACCCTCGACCTCGGCATCGACTGGGGCGACGTGGACCTGGTCATCCAGCTGGCCTCGCCCAAGGGCGCCAGCCGGATGGTGCAGAGGATCGGCCGGGCCAATCACCGGCTGGACGAGCCCAGCCGCGCCCTCTTCGTGCCCGCCAACCGGTTCGAGGTTCTGGAATGCCAGGCGGCGCGGGAATGCATCGCCGAGAACCGGCTGGACGGCGAGCCCCTGCGGACCGGCGCCCTGGACGTCCTGGCCCAGCACCTGCTGGGCTGCGCCTGCGCCGAGCCGGTCGCCGAGGCGGACCTGTTCGACGAGGTCCGCCGGGCCGGGCCCTATCGCGACCTGTCGCGGGAGGACTTCGAGCGCACCCTCGACCTGACGGCGACCGGCGGCTACGCCCTCCAGGCCTATGACCGCTTCCGGCGGATGGTGCGCGGGCCCGACGGCCTCTGGCGGGTGCGCAACGCCGACACCGCCCGGCGGCACCGGCTGAACCTGGGCGCCATCCTGTCGCCGGACGTCCTGTCCGTGCGGGTGGTCCAGGGCTCCCGCCTGGTCGGCGGGCGGAAGATCGGCGAGATCGAGGAGGGCTACTTCGAGATGCTCGATCCCGGCGACACCTTCGTCTTCGCCGGGCAGGTCTGGAGCCTCGCGGCCATCACCGGGCTGGACGTGCTGGTCCGTCCCGCACGGTCGGAGGACCCCAACATGCCGTCCTGGGGCGGCTCCAAGTTCGCCCTTTCCAGCCACCTGGCCCGCCGGGTGCGGCGGATGATGTCGGACGAGGCGGCCTGGGTCCGCCTGCCGCCGGACGTTCGCGAGTGGCTGGGCCTGCAGCGCCTGCATTCCCGGATCGTCGCCGAGGACGAGATGCTGGTGGAGACCTTCCCCCGGGGCCGGCGGCATTTCCTGGTGGCCTATCCCTTCGAGGGGCGGCTGGCCCACACCACCCTGGCCATGCTGCTGACCCGCAGGCTGGAGCGGGCGGGCGCCCAGCCCCTGGGCTTTGTCTGCAACGACTACGCCCTGGCCGTCTGGTCGCTGAAGCCCATGGACGGCCTCGACATGGACGACCTGTTCGCCCAGGACATGCTGGGCGACGACCTGGAGGACTGGCTGGCCGAGAGCTTCATGATGAAGCGGGCCTTCAAGGGCTGCGCCATCATCGCCGGCCTGATCGAGCGACGCTTTCCCGGCGAGCCGCGCAAGACCGGCCGGCAGGTCACCTTCTCCACCGACCTCATCTACGACGTCCTGAGGCGCCACCAGCCGGACCATCTGCTTCTGCACTGCGCCCGGCAGGAGGCGGCCGAAGGCATGATCGACGCGGCGCGGCTGGGCGACCTCCTGGCCCGGGTGGCGGGGCGCATCCGCCATGTCGCCCTGGAGCGGCTGTCGCCCTTCGCCGTGCCCATGCTGGTGGAGATCGGCAAGGAACGCTCTCCCGGCCAGGCGGGGGACGCCATCCTGGCCGAGGCCGAGAGCGACCTGATCGCCGAGGCTCTGGCGTGAACCCGGCGCAGATCATCGGACTGCGCAGCCTCGAGGACGGGGCCATGGCCCTGACCCTGGCGGGCGAACCCGCCCGCCTGCTGCCCTCGGGGGCCCTGGTGCT
>JBJTFE010000188.1:0-2535 GCA_046093265.1 Phenylobacterium sp.
GTCTGAATACGCTCCCCCGGACCCCTCGGCTCAGCACGCCAACTGTAATCCGGGTTGCAACCGCCAGGGCCGCCCGCTAGATTGCCCGTCATGTCCGTCGCCCTCACTCGGCCCATTACCGGTAAACCGACCCGCACCTGCGGGGCGGATGTCCGGCGAGGCTAGGCGCGCACAGCCGGAAACGCCCCGCAGGTGCGGGCCGGTTTACCGGTAATGAGCCGAGTGAGGCCGACGGACATGGCGGGCGTTCTAGCGGGCGGCCCTGGCGGTTGCAACCCGGATTCCAGTTGGCGTGCTGAGTCGAGGGGTCCGGGGGAGCGTATTCAGACGGATCCGGATGGGGCTTTGGGCGGACCCCGGCCCGGATCCAGAACACGCATAAGGAATATTATCGGAAATAAAGCGAACTGGAGCCCGCAGGCGTCCTCACAGCCCCTTCAGCCGGAGAATGCCCTCCGAGGCCTCACTACAGCGGCTTTGACAGCCAAAGCACCAGATCGTCGTCAAGCCGCACGGATTCACCCGGCGAGACCTGGCGGGCGGCATAGGTGATCCCGCGGCCATCGGGTCGGTAGCCGAGTGTGAAGTACAGGCTCTGTGCGGGTCCGTAGTCGGCATAGAGCCCCACGCCCAATCCGATTCTCGTCCGCCCCGCCCGTTTGGCGCAGTCCTCGAAATAGCGAATAATCTTAGTGGCTACGCCCTGGCCTCTGACCCTCGCATCTACCCCAAGGTTGCTGATTTCAGGGATGCCATTCGAGCGAAAGGGCTCGTAGGCCGTCTCCCAGATCAGCGTACCGTACCCCAGGGGTCGTTCTCCCTCCCAGGCTATGGTGACCAGCCGACGCCCCGTGTCCTGGTCACTCCGATAGGATTCCCAAAGGTCTGGCGAAGCGTTCCAGCCATTCCCACCGTCTACCTCGGCCAGCCGCTCGCGGTCACCGGCACGCAAGGGGTGAAGATTGATCTCCATGTGGATGGACCCTCCCCAACCGAGGCGAACTCGTAATCAAATAAACATCGAAAACTACTGTATACGTAGTATGTTACGATCAATTTCTCAATCGATCCCGCCGAGGTTCTGCGGCTTGGCATACGATCGAATTCCCCCCTCCCGCGCATCTGGCCGCCCGTCGTGGGGGCCGAGTGGGCGCTTCGGCGCTTCCGTCTAAGCTTAGGGGCTATCCTACCCGATCTCCGGATTGAGGGGATGGCGCCCGCGATCTTCCGGCTTGCGCCTTTCTCCCACCACCAGCCGCCGGACTTCCTCCCGTGTCCGGCAGTCTGTTAGCCTCCTCGCCGATCACAGGAGGATGGCATGTCGCAAGAGTCGTTACTCGGCCCCCTTGGTCCCCTTGCGGACCGGTTTGAGCAGGCTTCACAGGCCTATGTGGCCGCGTATGGGCTTCAGCGGGATCCGGACTGGTACATTCTGAAGCTGCAGGAAGAGGTCGGGGAGCTGACCCAGGCCTGGTCGCGGCTTTCGGGGCGCGGACGGTCGGGCGGGCGCAGTGAGGCCGAGATGAAGGCGCAGCTGGCGGATGAGGTGGCCGACGTTCTGGGTCATGTCCTCCTTCTGGCCCGCAACTGGGAGGTGGACCTGGCGCCGGCGGTCCTTCGCAAATGGCGGTTTGAACTGGAGGCGCAGGAAAACCCAGGCTGACCCTGGGTCAGGCTTGACCTTGGCGCGTTGGGCTCCAAACTCCTGAAATCGAACGGGAAACGGATTGGAGACCCCAGATGGCCCCCTTGCCCAAGGCCTGCATCATCGGCGCCGGCTGCTCCGGCTTCACCACGGCCAAGAAGCTCAAGGACATCGGGATTCCGTACGACGGCTTCGAGATGTCCGACAATATCGGCGGCAACTGGTACTACAACAATCCGAACGGCCACTCGGCCTGCTACCAGAGCCTGCACATCGACACGTCCAAGTGGCGCCTGGCCTTCGAGGACTATCCCGTGCCCGCCGGCTGGCCGGATTTCCCGCACCACAGTCAGTTGCTGCAGTACTTCCACGACTATGTGGACCATTTCGGCCTGCGCGAGACCATCACCTTCAACACCGCTGTGACCAAGGCGGTGCGCGACGCGGACGGGATTTGGAACGTCACTGTTTCGACTGGTGAAACAAGACAGTACGACGTTCTCTTCGTGTGCAATGGCCACCACTGGAGCCCGCGGACGCCGGAGTCTCCGGGCCACTTCGACGGGGTGTCCTTCCACTCCCACGCCTATCGCACGCCCTTCGATCCGGTGGACGTTCGGGGCAAGACCGTGGTGGTGGTCGGCATGGGCAATTCGGCCATGGACATCGCCTCGGAGCTGTCCCAGCGGCCCCTGGCGGGCAAGCTGATCGTCTCGGCCCGGCGCGGGGTCTGGGTGCTGCCCAAGTATATGAACGGCCGTCCGGCGGACAAGGCGGCCATGCCCCCCTGGATGCCCCGCAAGCTGGGCCTCGCCCTCGCCCGCCAGACCATCAAGAAGACCCTGGGCGCCATGGAGGACTATGGCCTGCCCAAGCCCGACCATGAGCCG
>JBJTFE010000189.1:0-2131 GCA_046093265.1 Phenylobacterium sp.
GAATGACGGTACCAAAAACCGCTGTGTTACCATTACACCATTCCCCAGCAGGAACGGCGACGCAGACACGCCGCGCGAGGGCGTCCGAATAGCCCAAGGCCTGATCGGATGCAACGCCCCGGCCTCGCTTGCGACCCGCCAACGTGTCCTCTATAAGCCGGCCCCTTAGTCGGAGTGTGGCTCAGTCTGGTAGAGCACCGCGTTCGGGACGCGGGGGTCGCAGGTTCAAATCCTGCCACTCCGACCATTTCTTCCCCTGTTCAAATGTGATTGCCGCCTGCAATCGGGCCTGGCCACGATGTTCATCTTTTGTCCGGCTGCTCCCGATCGGCGTAGGACACCCGTAGGGGTCCGGAGGGGGCGCACCTGTGACTGGCTTGCCATCGCTTAGACACCACCCGCAATTGCCCACCGGCGGACCCCAACCTATTCTGCCTCAGGCGCTCATCGCCCTATGTTCGGATTGAATGCGTGGAAAGTCGCACGGCCTCCCCAACGCGAATCGGGTTTATCGGGCGTGCACGCCGCCTTGTCCGGCGGTTGATGGAGTTCACCGGTCTCATCGGGCCGTATTTCCGTTGGCTGGAGCACCGCATCGCTCGCCGCCCCGGAGAGCGGGTGAATGACGGTCGGCCGATGCCTCCTAGCGACTTGATCGTCGCTGTGTCCGGAGCAGCCGACGAGCGCTGGTTCTCTGAGCGCGGAAGGGCCGATGCCGCCACGTTCATGCAAATTGCGCAGAGACACGGACTCGATGAAACGGCTGCACTCACAGTATTAGATTGGGGGTGCGGATGCGGTAGAATTGCGCGATGGCTGGCGGCGGACGTTATCCGCTGCGGGGGACATTTTCACGGCACGGATCTCAACCCTTCGCTGATCCGCTGGTGCGCAGAAAATCTTCCGGGCGTCTATACGAAGAACGGCCTGCGCCCTCCCGTACCCTTAGAGGACAGCTACTTCGACCTAGGTCTTGTTGACGAAGTGGATTCCCAAATCGCGTGATCGCTGATTCAAGGCTGCTCTTTGCGGGAGCGGTGGATGGTTCGCAACCTGATGTCGGACGAGGAGTGGGCGTTCTTCGCGCCATTCGTGATCGAGACGGGTCCGCGGCGCGGGCGGCGGCCGAGGGACCACCGACGGGTGCTGGACGGCGTCTTCTGGATCGCGCGGACGGGTTCGGCCTGGCGCGACCTGCACGACCACTTCGGCAAGTGGAGTTCGGTCTACCGTCAGTTCCGGCGCTGGACGCTGGCGGGCGTCTGGGATGTGATGCTGGCGGCGCTCAACGAGAGCGGCCAGGGCCAGGACAGCGTTCAGATGATCGACTCGACCATCGTGCGCGCCCATCAGCATGCCGCCGGCGCCCAAAAAAAGCGTCAGGTCCTGAAGGCGAAGGTCTTGGCCGCTCTCGAGGTGGCTTCTCGACCAAGATCCACCTGAGGGCCAACGGCCTGGGCCTGCCGGTGGCCGTCGTCCTGACCGGCGGCGAGGCCAATGACGTGAAGGGCTACGAGCCGCTGATGGCCGAGGATGGGCCGCCGCCGAAGGTGATGCTCGCCGACAGGGGCTATGACGCCGACGCCATCCTCGAAGACCTCAAGGCCCGCGGCGCGACCCCCGTCATCCCGCCCAAGTCCAACCGCAAGGTCCAACGACCGATCGACGGGGCCCTCTACGCCCTCAGAAATCTCGTCGAACGCTGCTTCTCAAAACTCAAGCACAGCCGCAGACTGGCCACACGATACGACAAGACCGCCGACAGCTACCTCGGCTTCATCCTTATCGCATCGGCCAGACTGTGGGTCAGTCACTTCGTCAACAGGACCTAGCGGTCAAGCGGGCAAGTCTAACCCCAGGCTGAACGGAAGTGCAGGCGAACCTCACTGCCCGCTTGGCCAGTCACGCAGGCAAGCCGCCCGCCGGCGAATGCGGCCACGTTGAGCCCGGGGTGCTTTGAAGACCCTGCCTTCACGTGGGCCACGAGCAATGCGTCGGGGCACAATTTCTGGAAGGCATCGTCGGAGTTCTTGTCGGACCCGTGATGCGGCAGTGCGAGGACCTGCACCTTCTCAAGCAACGGAGCGAAGGTGTCCTCCCAGGCATAGAGGTCCTTCACATCCAGGAGCTC
>JBJTFE010000190.1:0-3690 GCA_046093265.1 Phenylobacterium sp.
GCTTCCGGCCATCCTGGGATAGAGCTAACCTTCGCCCTCGTCCCTTTAGGAGGGGCCAGCACGGAGACGCAAGATGGCGGACAAGAAGGCGGTCGTGGCGGGCAAGGCCCCCATTCCGGTCGAGGTCGAGGCCGGCAAGGCGTATTTCTGGTGCACCTGCGGACTGTCGAAGAACCAGCCCTTCTGCGACGGCGCCCACCTTCGCGAGGGTACGGACTTCCTGCCCCAGAAGTGGGAGGCCCCGGAAAGCCGCACGGTCTATTTCTGCGCCTGCAAGCAGACCGCCGGCGGCCCGCTCTGCGACGGGACGCACAACCGGCTCTAAGTGGCGGGCGTCAGCCCTTCCGGCCCAGGCCGAAAAGCTGGGCCAGAGCGGTGAAGAGGCCGACCCGGGGCGGTTTGGCCGGCGGCTCAAGCCACTCGAAGCCGGCGCCCAGGTCGGGGTCGTGGGTGTCCGCCAGACCGCGGAAGCCGGTGACCAGGGCGGCCGCCTCGATCGGGGCGTCAAAGACATAGTCGACCCCGGGCCCCTCCGGGTCCTGTTCCGCCTCCTTTCGCCGAAGCTCGGCGAGGATGGGCGCCAGGCCCGCCGGGGGCTCGCCCTCCTCGGAATAGCCCTCGTCGGCGTCGGAGGTGACCCGCCACACGACCTGGCCGTCCTTCAGGAGGACAGCGGTGCTGTGCATGACCACGTCGTCCACATAGACGTGAATAATCTCCCGCCCCTCGGCCAGAGCCGGCAGGTCCCGGTCGGCGTCGAAGATGCGCCGCTGGATGACCAGGACGTACCACCCGGTCTCGAAGGCCCGGCCGGCGTAATAGGCTCCGCTCCAGTCACCGGTTTGGCCCGTATGGCCAACGCCCAGCTGTTCCAGCAGCGCCTCCGCCTCCGACGTCCTGACGGCCAGGTAGTCTGCAACCACACCCATACTCTACCTCCCTCTCGATCTGTTCTGCGGACTTGATCCATCCACCTTCGAGCGCGGACGTGACGCCGTCATGGCGAGATTGGACGCGATTGCGGCGGTCGCCGCCCCGACATCCTGCGGAAGGAAATGATCCAGCCGAAACCCGTCCGGGTCGAGAGAAAAAGCCTTCTTCTGGTTCTTGGTGAGGTCGGCGCTGGGTCCGAACTTGGCCTCCACATAGAGGCCGGACTGGGTCTGGTGATCGGGGATCGCCACCTTTCCGCCGCCGACGGGCACGCGGGGCTTACCGCCCTCCCGGGGCGCATCGCCGCGCAGGTGCGAGCGCCCTTCGGAGAGCCTCTCACCCAACTTTCCCTTCTCGGAGGGCGGCAGGCGGTTGACCCGGGTGGCAACCACCGGGGCGACAAGACTGCTGGTCGCTCTGCTGAGCCCCGCCGACTGAAGGGCCTCGTCGAAGGATATGGGTCGCCCGCCAAGGAGATCCTGGGTCATGGATGTTGTTGCGCCGCCCAGAGCGGCGGACGCCTGCGGACGACGGGAGGCGAGCAGGCCCAAGGTTCCCGCCGCGCCGCCCAGCGCCGCGCCCGCCGTGTCAGAGAACGTGCTCTTCTTTCCCAGGGCATGATCCATGACCACCTGACCAACTGCGCCATTCGCCGCGCCCAGGCCCGTCAGCCCGGCGACTTCCCGGCCCACCAGACCCGCCGCCGCCTTCAGGCGGGGGGCGTCGGCCAGGGCCGCCATTCGGGCGCCTCCGGCTGCAACCCGGCCCAGGGCGAGGGGCGAGGCGACCAGCAGGCTGGCCCCCGTTCCTGCAACCCCTCCTGCCGTGCGGGCGTAGGGATGCAGCCTCCAGTCTTCCTCATCCTGGGCTTGGGCCGAGGCCATCCCCTCCTGGTAACCGCTCATGAAGTCGCGCCCTTGGACCATCCCGCTGGCGGCGGAGAGTCCCGCCCCCAGATGATCTCCCAGGCCGAAGGTGAAGGCGTCGCCGGCGCAGCCCAAGCCGGCGACGCGCGCTTGATGGGGATGGGGGGCTTCTGGCTGCGGGCCGGAGGGGACGGAGCTCCTCGACGCTCCTGCATCAGAGCCTGGGCGCCCGCCAGGGCCACCGCCATGGGAGTCGCCATAGGCATGGCGGCGCCGGTCCGGATCGCGGCCTTGAAGAGTTCGTGACCCAGGGCGCGGGCCTGCGGCCTCACCCTTGCGGCCACCGCCTCGGTGCGCTGACGCATCCAGTCGGTGATATCATCCAGGGCGCCTGAACGGCCGTGGGAAGGTCCTTGTGACATCGTTTTCCTTTCGGGAACGGAGGATGGTATTTGACGAGCTTCTCCCCGATCCGTGGAATGAACAAGAACAAACAGAGAACATTTGCTCGGGCGCGCCCACCGGCGGGCGAATCCCTTGCCGCGGCGCCCTCAGGGCGATAGCCCTCAACCCGAACGTCCTTTCCGGAGCCCCTCATGCGCGCCCTGATCCTCGCCGCCGCCCTGGTCCTCGCCGGCCTTCCCGCAGTCGCCGCCGACAAGCCGCCGCCGCCAGCCTCCGTCCTCTTCTGGTCGCAGGCGCAGAAAGAGGCGGGCTTCCCGAAGATGGAGGCCTATTTCCCGATGAGTACGGCCGCGCGGGGCGATCAGGTCCATGACCTCCCGGCGGGCGCGCCGCTTGCGGTAACCCGGGTCGGTGGGCGGACCTTCGACCTGACCGAGTACATGGCTCGGGAGAAAACCGCCGGCATCCTGGTGCTGCAGGACGGCAAGGTGCGGCTGGAGCGTTACGGCCTCGGCTATGGCCCGGAGGGGCGCTGGACTTCCTTCTCCGTGGCCAAGTCGGTCACCTCTACCCTGGTGGGGGCGGCGGTGAAGGACGGCTACATCCAGAACCTGGACGACGCGGTCACCCGCTACATCCCTGGCCTGCGGGGCAGCGCCTACGATCAGGTCAGCGTCCGCCAGCTCCTGACCATGACCTCAGGGGTGAAGTGGAACGAGGACTACACCGATGCCAAAAGCGACGTGGCCTTGCTGTTCTCAACGCCCGCCGATCCGGGCCTCGACTCCACGGTCAGCTACATGCGCAACCTGCCGCGCGAGGCCGCGCCGGGGGCGAAGTGGGTCTACAAGACCGGCGAGACCAACCTGATCGGCGTGCTGGTCACCTCCGCCACGGACAAGTCGCTGTCGGCCTATCTCTCGGAAAAGATCTGGAAGCCCTTCGGCATGGAGAAGGACGCCCTCTGGATGATTGACGAGCGCGGCCAGGAGGCGGGTGGCTGCTGCCTGTCCATGACACTGCGCGACTACGGCCGGATGGGCGAGTTCCTCCGCACCGGCGGGATCGGGGCCTCGGGGCCGGTGCTTCCCGAGGGCTGGATCGCCGAGGCCACCCGCGAGCACGTCGCCACCGATGAAGGCTTCGGTTACGGATATCAGTGGTGGACGGAGCCGAACGGCGTCTTCAACGGGCTGGGTATCTTTGGTCAGAGGCTGCACGTCGACCCCGCCCGGAAACTGGTTGTGGTGATCTCCAGCGCCTGGCCCGAAGCCAGCAGTGAAGCCCGTTCGGCCCGGCAGGACGCCCTGATCGCCGCGATCGCCGCCCAGCTGGACGCCGAAGCGAAGCCCTGACAGGGAGCCGTTAAGCCTCTGTATTTCCACCACCTCTTGTGGGGGAGGTGGACCGCGCCGCGGGCCGGAGGGGGTTTTCGGAGGCGCTGTTGCACCCCCTCACAGGCCTTCGTCCGGAGCTCCCCCTGATG
>JBJTFE010000191.1:0-6700 GCA_046093265.1 Phenylobacterium sp.
AAGCAGGGCAGCCAGAGATCGGCGAACTGGACGTCGCCGAAATGCTCCTCCAGCCGCCGGGCGACCTTTTCGCCCCGGGTCATGGCGAGCATGGGGAAGGCGATGTCGTCGAGCGGGCTCGAGACCACAAAGGCCCGGCGGATGCGCTGGTCCAGCTCGTCCAGGTCCCAGCCGAGGGCCAGGCCCGCGGCGATCACCGCCCCCATGGAGGCGCCGCCCACATGGTCGATGGGCACGCCGCGCTCGGACAGGGCGCGGATGACGCCGATGTGGGCGTAGGCCCGGGCGCCCCCGCCGGAGAGGACCAGGCCTACCGCCCGGCCCGTCAGGCGACGCACCAGGCGCGCCAGGTCCCCGGGATCCCCCTGCCGCAGGTGGGTCAGCCCCACCGCCCCCGTCGCCGTCATCCAGGCTTCGCCGCCGCGCGGGCGGCGTATGCCCGCCGGCTGGATCAGGATGAGCTCCGCCCCCACGCCCAGGGCGGCCGGGGTGTGGGCCGCTGCGCCCGGCGGCGGCGGGTAGTCGCCCCGGCCGACCCGGAAGAGCCGGTCCACCTGCCGGGCGATCTTGGCGGCCCAGCCGGCCTCCCCCTGGCCGGCGACGTAGAGGGCGTAGTCGACGGAATGCTCGAGGTTGGAAAACCAGGAGGTCTCCGCCTCCTGCGCTTCTGAGCCGGCGACGGCGGTCGAGAAGCCAGCGGCCCGGATTCTCTCGGCCAGGGACTCGACCAAGGCCCGCACGTCCTCGACGGGGCCCTGGGCGACGAAGCCGAAGACCGTGGGTTCGACCAGGGCGGCCGTTCGGCCGGCGTCCCGGGCGCGGCCCACCATCAGCCGGGCGAGGTCGGTCATGATGTCGGGGTCGGTCTCGCAGGCGGCGAAGAAGGCCTCGCGGTCGAGGGACAGGACCTCGGAGTCCCTCAGGGCGGTCAGCCGCCCGGTGTGGACGGCGCCCGCGATCACGCTCATCTCGCCGGCGGGCTCACCGGGGCGGACCACGCCCAGGAAGCGGGGCTCGTCGCCGCCTTCGATCCGGAAGGCGCCCAGCCGCCCGGCCCGGAGCAGGTGCAGCTCGGCCGCCGGCTCGCCTGGGCGGAACAGGTCCAGGCCCCCGGGCAGGCACCACCATCGCGCCGTCCCGGACTGGCGGGCGGTCTCGAAGAGCCGGGCGAGGGCGGTCTCGGTCGGGGTCTGCACGGCGCCATGATACCCCCGGTTCGGCGACGAGGGGAAATCCCGTCCGTGGACTGGGGTCTGCACGGACTAGCCGCCGGCCCGCCCCGCAGCTATGCCTTGTCCATGCCCATCCTGAAGTCCGCCCTCGACCCGGCCTCGGCGGCCTTCCGCGCCAATGCGGAGGCCAACCGCGCCCTTGCAGCCCAGTTGCATGAGCGGACCGCCGCCGCCGCCCTGGGTGGACTGGAGGAGAGCCGCCGTCGCCACGAGGCCCGCGGCAAGCTCCTCCCCCGGGACCGGGTGGAGGGCCTGCTCGATCCCGGCGCGCCCTTCCTGGAGATCGGCGCCCTGACCGCCTTCGGCCTCTACGACGACGAAGCGCCTGCGGCGGGGCTGATCGCCGGGATCGGCCGGGTCAGCGGTCGCGAGGTGATGATCCTGGCCAACGACGCCACGGTGAAGGGCGGCGCCTACTTTCCCCTGACCGTGAAGAAGCACCTTCGGGCCCAGGAGATCGCCGAGCAGAACGCCCTGCCCTGCGTCTACCTTGTGGATTCCGGCGGCGCCAACCTGCCCCACCA
Source organism: Phenylobacterium sp. (assembly GCA_046093265.1). Taxonomy (GTDB): domain Bacteria; phylum Pseudomonadota; class Alphaproteobacteria; order Caulobacterales; family Caulobacteraceae; genus Phenylobacterium. The sequence goes on from JBJTFE010000191.1 coordinate 1,757, forward strand.
GGCCGAGGTCTTTCCCGACCGCGACCACTTCGGGCGCATCTTCTTCAACCAGGCGCGGATGAGCGCCCGGGGCATCGCCCAGATCGCCTGCGTGATGGGCTCATGCACGGCGGGCGGGGCCTATGTGCCCGCCATGTCCGACGAAACGGTGATCGTCCGCGGGACAGGGCCGGAGAGCCAGGGCACCATATTCCTCGGCGGTCCGCCCCTCGTGAAGGCCGCGACGGGCGAGGTGATCTCGGCCACCGACCTCGGCGGCGCCGACGTGCATGGCCGGCGCTCGGGCGTGGTGGACCACGTCGCCGAGGATGACCTTCACGCCCTTTCGATCGTCCGCCGCATCATCGCCGGACTGAACACCCGCCGGCCGGAGGGTCCGGTTCTGGCCGAGCCGCGCGCACCCCTCTTCGACCCGGAGGAGCTGTACGGCGTCGTGCCGACCGACGTGCGCGCGCCCTACGACGTGCGCGAGGTGATCGCGCGCATCGTCGACGGCTCGGCCTTCGACGAGTTCAAGGCCCTCTACGGCCAGACCCTGGTCTGCGGTTTCGCCCGAATCTGGGGCTATCCCGTGGCGATCCTCGCCAACAACGGCATCCTGTTCTCGGAGAGCGCGCTGAAGGGCGCGCATTTCATCGAGCTGGCCTGCCAGAGGGGCATCCCCCTCCTGTTCCTGCAGAACATCTCGGGTTTCATGGTCGGCGGCCGTTACGAGGCCGGCGGCATCGCCCGGGACGGCGCCAAGCTGGTGACCGCCGTGGCCAGCGCCGAGGTCCCCAAGCTGACCGTGCTGATCGGCGGGTCCTTCGGGGCGGGCAACTACGGCATGTGCGGCCGGGCCTATTCGCCGCGCTTCCTCTGGAGCTGGCCCAACAGCCGCATCTCGGTCATGGGCGGCGAACAGGCCGCCAGTGTCCTGGCCACCATCCGACGCGACGGAATCGAGGCCCGGGGCGGAAGCTGGCCCGCAGAGGAGGAAGAGGCCTTCAAGACGCCGGTCCGCGAGCGCTACGAGGCTGAAGGCGACCCCTACTTCGCCACCGCCCGCCTTTGGGATGACGGGATCATCGACCCCGCCCAGACTCGCGACGTCCTGGGCCTGTCCCTGTCCGCCACCCTCAACGCGCCGATCCCGCCGACCCGGTTCGGCGTCTTCCGCATGTGACCGATCCCCAACCCGGAGGCCCCCCAATGTCCAACCCCATCGCCGATCCCCTGGTCGAGGGCGTCGACAGCGACGCCACCTCCGACCTCGTGCGCCTGGACACCACGCAGGAAGGGGTGGCCGTGGTCACCCTGAACCGCCCTGACGCCCGCAACAGTTTCAACGCCGAGCTGATCGCCGCCCTGCATGAGACCTTCGAGACCCTGCAAGCCGCAGAGGGCGTGCGTGTGGTGTTCCTGCGCGGCGCCGGAAAGGTCTTCTCGGCCGGCGCGGACCTGAACTGGATGCGGGACGCCGCCCACTGGACCGAGGCGGAGAACCGTGACGACGCCATGGGCCTGGCGCGGATGCTGAAGTCCCTCTGGGACATCCCCGCCCTGACCGTGGCGCTCATCCAGGGCGGCGCCTGGGGCGGCGGCTGCGGCCTCGCGGCGGCCTGCGACATCGCCGTGGCCGAGCGGGGGGCGAAGTTCGGCTTCTCAGAGGCGCGGCTGGGCCTGATAGCGGCGACCATCAGCCCTTATGTCGTGGCGGCCATCGGTCCGCGCGCCGCCCGCGGCCTGTTCGCCTCGGCCCGGACTTTCGACGCCGACGAGGCCCTGCGCCTGGGCCTGGTAAGCGAGCTGGTGGAGGACGCCGCCGCCCTGGCGACCGCCGCCGACCGGATCGCCGGCGAGGCCATGGCCTGTGCGCCGGGCGCCATCGCCGCGTCCAAGGCCCTGGTCGACGCCGTGGCCTGGCGCGACATCGACCACGCCCTCATGGAGGACACCGCACGCCGAATCGCCCAGGCCCGGGTCAGCGAGGAGGGCCGCGAGGGCGTCGCCGCCTTCCTTGACAGGCGCCGGCCCGGCTGGACGGGATAGGCCGGTTACGTCTGGGGGAGGCGATGACGGGTCCGGAACTGGAAGTGACCGCCACAGGCACGGCCGCCGACCTCGCGAAGGGCGCGGAGGCGGGCGTCATTCCGGCGGGTGAAGCCTGCGCCAACTGCGGGGTCATCCTTCAGGGCAGGTTCTGCCATGCCTGCGGCCAGAGCGCGGATCGCAGAAAGCGGAATGTGTTCCGCCTTGTCGCAGAGGGCGCCGGAAGCCTCGTCAACTACGACAACCGACTGTTCCGGACCCTCGCCTTGCTTTTTCTGAAGCCGGGTGTGCTGGCCAAAGACATGATCGAGGGGCGGATCGTCCGCCACACGCCGCCGTTCAGGACCTTCCTCATTGCGGTCTCGGTCTTCATCCTGGGTTCCACCCTTGGGTTACGGCTGGACACGGAACCGCCGCAGGCTCAACCCCTTGCCGCGCAAACCCCTCGCGCCCTCCCGGAGGCGAGTGCAGACCCGGCGATATTCAGCGAAGCCGACCTCAGGCGGATTCGTGAAGGTCTGGTCTCAGAACTGGGCCTTACCGGCGGCCAGGCGGATGCGTTCGTTCGTGGACTCAAAACGGCTGTTAATGAAGAAAACCAGTTCTCGAGCTCATTTATCGATAAACTTGCAAAATTTCTCATTTATCTTCTTCCGGGAATAACTTCTATATTGGCGATACTTTATTATCCGAGAAAGAATGTATATATCGAAGATCATTTTCGAGTCGCCTGCTATATGGCATCCTTTATATTGATTCCAAGCATCATTCCCATGTTTTTACCTGACCCTTGGGGTACGGTCGCCGCCGTTCTGATAGCTGTCGGGAACGCCTTCGGCATCTATCATGTCCTCAGGGTCGGCTACGGCTCGAGCGCGACCGGAGCATTCCTGAAGACCTGTGTGCTCTGGGCAGGCATTTACGGCGTCCTTCTGGCGCTCCTCCTGGGCGTTTTCTTCGTCACCCTCTTCCAGTTCTAGGCGTCGCCATGTTCCGCTCCGTTCTTGTCGCCAACCGGGGAGAGATCGCCCGCCGGATCTTCCGTACGGCCCGCCGTCTGGGGATCGAGACGGTGGCCGTCTGCTCCGACGCCGACCTTGAGGCGGCCCACGTGCGCGAGGCGGACCGGGCGGTCCGGATCGGCCCGGCGCCGGCAGCGGAAAGCTACCTGTCCATCCCCGACCTCATCGCCGCCGCCCTTGAGAGCGGCGCGGAGGCCGTGCATCCCGGCTACGGCTTCCTGTCCGAGAACGCTGCCTTCGCCGAGGCGGTGCAGGCGGCGGGCCTGACCTGGATCGGCCCCTCGCCGGAGGCCATCCGCGCCATGGGGCTGAAGGATTCCGCCCGCGAGCGGATGATCGCCGCCGGCGTGCCGGTGACGCCGGGCTGGCAGGGGGACGACGGCGCCGAGGCGACCCTGCTGGCGGCGGCCCGCGACCTGGGCTGGCCGTTGCTGATCAAGGCGGCGGCGGGCGGGGGCGGGCGCGGCATTCGGCGCGTGGATGACGCCGCCGACTTCGGCGCGGCCCTGGCGGCCTGCCGGCGCGAGGCCCTTGGCGCATTCGGCGACGACCGGGTCCTGCTGGAGCGCTGCATCGAGGCGCCCCGGCACATCGAGGTCCAGGTGTTCGGCGACGCCCACGGTGGCCTCGTCCACCTGTTCGAGCGCGACTGCACCCTCCAGCGCCGGCGCCAGAAGGTGATCGAGGAAGCGCCCGCCCCCGGCATGACGGCGGAGGTCCGGGAGGCGGTCTGCGCCGCCGCCCTCGCCGCGGCCCGGGCCGTCGACTATGTCGGCGCCGGCACGGTGGAGTTCATTGCCGACGCCCGGGACGGCCTGCGCGCCGACCGCATCTGGTTCATGGAGATGAACACCCGCCTGCAGGTCGAGCACCCTGTGACCGAGGCCGTGACCGGGGTGGACCTGGTGGAATGGCAGTTCCGGGTCGCCGCCGGCGAGCGACTGCCCCTGTCCCAGGACCGGAGCGCCCTGAACGGCTGGGCCCTGGAGGCCCGGCGCTGCGCCGAGGTCCCCGAGCGCGGCTTCCTGCCCTCGACAGGCAGGCTGGAGCACCTGTCCCTGCCGGAGGCGGTGCGCGTGGATTCCGGCGTCGAGGCCGGGGACGAGGTCGGTCCCCACTACGACTCCCTGATCGCCACGCTCATCGCCTGGGCGCCGACCCGGGAGGGGGCGACCGAGGCCCTGGCGGAGGCCTGCGGGGCGGTGGAGGCCTGGCCGGTCCGCACCAACGCCGCCTTCCTCGCCCGCTGCCTGGACGATCCCGATTTCCTCGCCGGCCGGATCGACACCGGCTTCATCGGCGACCGGCTGGACCGTCTGGCCGCCGCCCCGGAGCCCTCGCCGGACCTCGCCGCCGCGGCGGCCGCCGCCCTTGGGGCCCTCTCCGCAGAGGGCGCCAGCGCGCCCTCACGGGACCTGGCGGGATTCCGCCTCAACGCACCGCCCCGGGAGCAGGTGCGGATCTGGTGCGACGGCCAGCCCCTCCTCGCCGAGCTCGACGGCGGGCCGGAGGAGGCCGACCTGCTCGACGCCGGCGAGGCCCTGATCCTCTTCGAGGGCGGGGCGGCCTTCGCCTTCTCGGCCACGCCGCCCCGCCCTCCGGGTCAGGCGGCGGCGGGTGGCGACGGCGCGGTCAGCGCGCCCCTTCCCGGCAAGGTCGCCGCCGTCTCCGTGTCGGAGGGGGACCGTGTCCTGCGGGGCGACATCCTGCTGGTGGTCGAAGCCATGAAGATGGAGCACGGCCTCGCCGCCCCCTTCGACGGGGTCGTGGAGGTCCTCTCGGCCTCGGTCGGCGACCAGGTCCGCGAGGGCGAGGTCCTGGCGCGGGTGCGGAGCGAGGCCTCGTGACCCTGCACATGATCCGGCTCTGCGTCGGTTGCGACACCATCGAC
>JBJTFE010000192.1:0-5793 GCA_046093265.1 Phenylobacterium sp.
GTAAGAGCAGTGCTCCGACCACATGACCGAGAACACCCCAAGCTCCACCAGGTTCGGCTCGCGTCCGAGGCGCTTCAGGATCAGGTCGTACTCATCGGGCTTGAGCCCGAACTCGGCGGCCGTCTGGGCCATGGACTGGGGCGCGGAGGTCATGTCCGGCTTCTAACCGGACTCGCAGGGAAGGGCGATAGCCGCCACGGGCCGGCGCACTTGACGCGAAGAGTTTACAATGTAAATCTACTCGGCGTTCCGGGGAGACCGCACGTGAGCGCTACCATCGACAAACGCGTCTGCGCTGAAATCGAGGGCGACTTCGTCCTCTTCCTGATCGGTATGCGGGTGAACCGCCCCTGGAAGTTCTGGAAGTGGGCGCCCATGGTCAGGGCCATGCGGAAGATGATCATCGAGCTCTATCAGCATCCCCAGCTCGGGATGCTTCACGCGCGCAGCCACTTGGGCTTCCCGATCATCATGGTTGTCCAGTACTGGCGCAGCTTCGATCACCTTGAGGATTACGCCCGCGCACGGGAGCTCGAGCACCTGCCTGCCTGGCGCGCTTTCAACAAGTCTGTGGGCTCCAATGGCGACGCCGGCATCTGGCACGAGACCTACCTGATCCGGAACGGGGCCTACGAGAACGTCTACAACAACATGCCGGCATTCGGCATGGGCGTAGCTGGCGAAATCCGCGAGGCCACGGGCGCCCGGAACGAAGCACGCCAGCGCATGCAGGCGGCGGCGGGATCTTCGCCGGGCGACTGATGTCTTTGTCGCCGCCTCAGACATTGCTCGAAACGGCAATGCTGGCTAGCGTCCCCCGAACAGTCCCGCCGGCGCGGGGCGAGCAAGGAGACGCAGATGGCCAACGGGGGGATTTTCCGACGCAAGTCGGTCGCCCAGATCCAGTCCGAACATGAGCATGGTGAACTCAAGCGCACCCTCGGGGCGCTGAACCTCACCCTGCTGGGAATCGGATGCATCATCGGCACCGGGATCTTCGTACTGACCGGGACGGCCGCCGCCCGGTTCGCCGGGCCGGGGATCATGATCTCGTTCATCATCACCGGGACCCTCTGCACCTTCGTGGCCCTATGCTACGCAGAACTGGCCTCCGTGCTTCCGGTCTCAGGCTCGGCCTACTCCTATTCCTACGCCTCGATGGGCGAGGTGGTCGCCTGGATCATGGGGCTTCTGCTTGTCCTCGAGTACGGATTGGCGGGGTCAACCGTTGCGGTCGGCTGGTCCGGCTATCTGGTCAGCCTTCTGAAGGATCTGGGCATCGTCATTCCACCGGAATTGACGGCGGCGCCGGGTGTTGCGGTCAAGGATGCGGCGGGGAATGTCGTCGCGACGGGCATTGTCAACCTGCCAGCCCTGGTCGCCATCCTGGCCGTGACTGTCCTCCTGGTGCGCGGTGTAACGGAGTCGACGACGGTCAACAATATCGTCGTGGCGATCAAGGTTACCGTCGTGGTCGCCTTCATCGGTATCGGGGCCTTCTATGTGAACCCCGACCTCTGGTCGCCGTTGATTCCCCCCCCGGAACCGGCGCCCCCGTTGGGTACGCCGATGGACCCGTTCAGCCAGATCTGGCGCGCCCTCGTCGGCGTCGTGACCGGGAACACCGAGGCCCGTTTCGGCGTCAGCGGAGTGATTCACGCCGCCGCAGTGATCTTCTTCGCGTACCTGGGCTTCGAAGCGGTCTCCACGGCGGGCGCCGAGAGCCGCAACCCCGCCCGGGACATGCCGATCGGCATCCTTGCCTCGCTGGCGATCTGCACAGTCCTCTACATTCTGACGTCTGCGGTCCTGGTTGGCATTGTTCCCTACAAGTTCCTCGACAATCCTGCGCCCATCGCCCTGGCGGTCAACCAGATCGGCCTTCCCTGGTTCTCTTTTCTGGTGAAGATCGGGGCGCTGGCCGGTCTGTCGTCGGTGATGCTCGTTCTGCTCTACGGTCAGACACGGATTTTCTACACCATGAGCCGGGATGGCCTGCTTCCCGGTGTCCTTGCGCGCGTTCATCCGAAGTATCAGACACCCTGGGTCAACACCGTTCTGGTGGGAATCCTGGCCTGTCTGGCCGCCGGCTTCATGTCGTTGGACAAGCTCGCTGAACTCTCCAATGTCGGGGCCCTGACCGCATTCGGGATGGTCTGCGCGACGGTGATCTACCTGCGTGTCGCCGCACCAGACCTGCAGCGTCCCTTCCGGGTGCCGCTTTACCCCGTCGTCCCGATCCTGGGCGTTGTGATGTGCGCCTTGCTTCTGCTCTCCCTGCTGACCCAGACCGAACATACGCGGAACTTCTTCCGTTTGTATCTCGCGGGCGGAATCCTGGTCTATTTCCTCTTCGGCATGCGTAGTTCGAAGCTGGGCCGGGGGATTCTTGTCACCGGCCATGAGGCCGAGCCGATGGAGCTGCCTCACAAGGGCGACTGAGATCTCGCCTGTCCCGAAAGCGAAGGGCCCCTCCGGTCGCCGGAGGGGTCCTTTTCGCTGGGGCTCCCGCCTGGATCAGACGGTCTCGAGCAGGCTCTGGAACAGAAGCGCGCCGTCCGCCGATCCCAGCTCCGGCTCGAAGGCGCGGTCTGGGTGCGGCATCAGGCCCAGGACATTGCCGCCGGCGTTGATCAGGCCGGCGATGTCGTTGACGGACCCATTGGGGTTGTCGGCGTAACGAAAGACCACCTGCCCGTCACCCTCGATGCGGTTCAGGGTGTCGGCGTCCGCGAAGAAGGCGCCTTCGCCGTTGCCCACGGTCATCACCGCCCGCCGACGCGCGCCGAAGGCCCTTGTGAACCGCGTGTCCGTCCGGACGATCTCGAGCTCAATAGGCTTGCAGACATATTTCAGGCCCGCATTGCGCAGCAGGGCGCCGGGCAGGAGGCCGCTCTCGCAGAGGACCTGGAAGCCGTTGCAGACGCCGACGACGGCGACGCCGCGCTCAGCGGCCCGACGGACCTCCGCCATCACTGGCGACAGGGCGGCCATGGCGCCGCAACGCAGATAGTCGCCGTAGGAGAAGCCGCCGGGCAGGATGATCAGGTCGAGCCCCGGGGGCAGGGCGGTCTCGGCATGCCAGATCATGTCCACCGAGGCCCCCGTGGAGCGCTCGACAGCGACCTTGCAGTCCCTGTCGCAGTTGGACCCCGGAAAGACGATGACGGCGGCCTTCATGGTCAGGACAATTCGATCCGGTAGCCCTCGATCACCGTATTGGCGAGCAGGGTCTCGCACATCCGGCGGATCTCGCCCTCCGCAGCGGCGCGATCCCCACCGGCCAGGTCGAACTCAAGGGTCTTGCCGACGCGCACGTCGGAGACGCCGCTCCAGCCCAGCCCGTGCAGGGCGCTCTCCACGGCCTTGCCCTGGACGTCCAGAACCCCCGGCTTCAGAAACACGTGGACCCTGGCGCGCACTAGTGAAGTCCCCCCTGAATCACCGTCGGCATTTCCTTCATGATCCCCAGCCGCCGGGCGATCTCGGCGTAACCCTCGATAGCGTCGCCAAGGTCACGGCGAAAGCGGTCCAGGTCCAGCTTTTCGCGGGTCTGGGCGTCCCACAACCTGCAGTTATCCGGGCTGATCTCGTCGGCCAGCACGATGCGGGGGAAGTCATTCTCCCAAAGCCGCCCGAACTCCACGCGAAAGTCGATCAGCGAGATCCCCACGGCCCCGAAGGCGCCGTTGAGGAAGTCGTTCACCCGCAGGGACAGGGCCATCATGTCGTCGATCTCCTGGGTCGAAGCCCAGTTGAAGGCGGTGATGTGCTCCTCGGTGACCATCGGGTTCCCGAGCTTCTCGTCTTTCAGGTAGAACTCGATGATCGAGCGGGGCAGGGCCTGACCTTCAGGCAGACCGAATCGCTGTGAAAGCGAGCCGGCGGCGGCGTTCCGCACCACCACCTGCAGGGGGATGATCTCCAGCTCGCGGATCAGCTGCTCGCGCAGGTTCAGCCGGCGGATGAAATGATTCTGGACGCCGATCGTGTTCAACCGGGTCATGAAGTACTCGCTGATCCGGTTGTTCAGGACGCCCTTGCCCTCCAGCACGGCCCGCTTGGCGTTGTTGTAGGCGCTGGCGTCGTCCTTGAAGTACTGGATCAGGGTGCCGGGCTCAGGACCCTCGTAGAGGATCTTGCCGTGCCCCTCGTAGATCTTCTTGCGGCGGGTGCTCATCAACGACTTCTCCAGGCCCCGGGGTCCGCGTGTGTCGTCCTGAGACAAAAAGGCGCGGGAACAGAGACCCGCGCCGGCCCGGCCGACTCGACGAACACGCAACGCCGAGGCCCCGTTAAACTAGCCCAACCGGGGGGCGTTCGCAAACGGCGTCGCTTTCCGTTGCGGACCGTCGATGCAGCGGCTAGACAGCGCAGGTAAAGCGAGTATGGGAAATCCATGAGCACCTTCGACAACCGTGAGCGCGGCTTCGAAAGCAAGTTCGCCCTCGATCAGGAGCAGGAGTTCAAGGCGACGGCCCGGCGCAATCGCATGCTGGGCGAGTGGGCCGCCGGCCTGATGGGTCTGGAGGGTGGCCATATCGCCGAGTACGCAAAGGCGGTGGTCAAGTCGGATCTCGAACTGCCCGGGGAAGAGGACGTGCTGCGCAAGGTCTTCGAAGACCTGAAGGGGGCGGGCGTGTCCGCTTCCGAGGCCGATGTCCTCAACAAGATGGCGGAGTTCCTAGCCGTGGCGAGACAGCAGATTCGCGACGGCAAGTAGCCTCGATCCGGCTTCGGCGCGGCAGCGCCTGACGCCGTCCGCAAATTCAGCCCCCGAACACCCGGGCGAAGACCGTGTCCACAGCCTTGAAGTGGTAGCCGAGATCGAACAGGTCGGCCAGTTCGGCGTCGGACAGGTGCGGCCGGACCACGGGATCGGCCTTCAGGAAGGCGAGGAAGTCGCCTTCGCCCCGCCAGACCTTCATCGCGTTCGACTGCACCGCCGCATAGGCCGCCTCGCGGGCCAGACCCTTCTGGGTCAGGGCCAGGAGGACCCGCTGGGAGTGCACCAGCCCGCCCAGGCGGTCGAGGTTGCGCAGCATGTTCTCGGGATAGACCACCAGGCGTTCCATCACTCCCGCCAGGCGGCGCAGGGCGAAGTCGAGGTGGATTGTGGTGTCGGGGGCGATGGCGCGCTCGACGCTGGAGTGGCTGATGTCCCGCTCATGCCAGAGGGCGACGTTCTCCAGCGCCGGGGTCACGGCCGACCGGATCAGGCGGGCGAGACCGGTGAGGTTCTCGGTCAGGATCGGGTTGCGCTTGTGCGGCATGGCGCTCGATCCCTTCTGGCCGGGATCGAAGGGCTCCTCGGCCTCCAGCACCTCGGTGCGCTGCAGGTGCCGGATCTCGACCGCCAGGCGCTCGATGGCGCTGCCCGCCACGGCCAGGGCGGCGAAGTAGGCGGCGTGCCGGTCCCGGGGGATGACCTGGGTCGAAACCGGCTCCACCGCCAGGCCCATCTGCCCGGCGACGTGGGCCTCCACCTCCGGGGCGACATTGGCGAATGTGCCCACCGCGCCGGAAATGGCGCAGGTGGCGATCTCGGCGCGGGCGGCGACCAGCCGCTGGCGGGTGCGCTGGAACTCGGCGTAGTGGCCGGCCAGCTTCAGGCCGAAGGTGGTGGGCTCGGCGTGGATGCCGTGGCTGCGGCCCACGCAGGGGGTCGTCCGGTGCTCGAGGGCCCGGCGCTTCAGGGCGGCCAGCACCAGGTCGACGTCCTCGATCAGCAGGTCCGTGGCCCGGGCCAACTGCACGGCCAGGGCGGTGTCGTTGACGTCCGACGAGGTTATG
>JBJTFE010000193.1:0-2729 GCA_046093265.1 Phenylobacterium sp.
ACATCAATCCCGCCCAGCACGGCGAACTCTATCAGCCCATTCTGGCCGCCGGGGGCTGCGTGGGGTCTGAAAACCCGCCGGGACGGACCGCCTCGGCCGCCGACTTCCCGCGACGCAACAGGATCATTGCGGGCCTCTCCCGGGCGGTGGTGGTGGTCGAGGCCGAGCTCCGGTCGGGATCTCTGATCACCGCCCGGCTGGCTGCGGAAATGGGCCGCGAGGTTCTCGCCGTCCCCGGCTCGCCCCTGGACCCGCGCTCCCGGGGCGGCAACGATCTGCTGCGCCAGGGCGCCGCCGTCTGCGAAGGCGCGGAGGACGTTCTGAGGACGCTGGCGGGTTTCACAGCCCTTGCGGAGCCTGGACTGGAGTTCGACGACGCCTTCTCGGTTCGGTCAGGCGAAACCTGTCGGCCGGAAGGCGATGCGTCGGCTCGGCGACGGATCCTCGATCTGCTCTCACCCTCCCCTGCGCCTCAGGACGAGATCGTCCGTCTTTCCGGTCTCTCGACCGCCGAGGTGAATGCGACCCTTGCCGAGCTGGAGCTGGCCGGACAGGTGGTTTTCACACCCGGCGGCGGTGCGGCCCTGGCCTGAGCCGCCGGCCTCGGGTCGGTCCAAGTTGACAGGCGGCCTATCCGCGGCCCACTTTCCGGCCCCTTTCCAGAGCCCGTCGGCCCCAAGGACCTGCATGCACCTCGTTATTGTCGAGAGCCCCGCCAAGGCCAAGACCATCAACAAGTACCTGGGGGCGGACTACAAGGTCCTGGCGAGCTACGGCCATGTCCGCGACCTGCCGCCCAAGGACGGCTCGGTCCGACCGGACGAGGACTTCGCCATGTCCTGGGAGGTCGACGCCAAGGCCGCCAAGCGCCTGTCCGAGATCGCAGAGGCCGCGAAGGCTTCCGACCGCATCATCCTGGCCACCGACCCGGACCGCGAGGGCGAGGCCATTTCCTGGCACGTCCTCGACGTGCTGCGCGCCAAGCGCGCGGTGAAGGACAAGCCTGTCGAGCGGGTGGTCTTCAACGCGATCACCAAATCCGCCGTCACCGAAGCGATGAAGTCGCCTCGCCAGATCGATATGGAGCTGGTCGAGGCCTACCTGGCCCGGCGCGCCCTCGACTACCTCGTGGGCTTCAATCTCTCGCCCGTGCTGTGGCGCAAGCTGCCCGGCGCGCGATCGGCCGGCCGGGTGCAGTCCGTCGCCCTGCGGCTGGTGGTCGACCGCGAGATCGAGATCGAGCGCTTCATCACGCGCGAGTACTGGACTGTCGAGGCCGACATGATCTCGGCCGGCGCCCCCTTCGTCGCCCGCCTCGCGGTGCACGAGGGCCGCAAGCTCGCCAAGTTCGACCTGCCAGACGCCGACGCCGCAGGAGCCGCCCGCAAGGCGGTGGAGGGCGGCGCCTTCACAATGTCCGCCGTCGAGAAGAAGCCCGCCCGGCGCTCGCCCGCCCCGCCCTTCACCACCTCGACCCTGCAGCAGGAGGCGGCGCGGAAGCTCGGCTTCTCGGCCCAGCGCACCATGCAGGCGGCGCAGAAGCTTTATGAGGGCGTCGACATCGGAGGCGAAACGGTCGGACTGATCACCTACATGCGGACCGACGGCGTGCAGTCGGCGCCTGAGGCCCTGCAGGAGGCGCGGCGGGTCATCTCCGGCCTGTTCGGCGGCGACTACCTGCCGGAGTCCGCCCGCCAGTACCGGACGAAGGCGCGCAACGCCCAGGAAGCCCACGAGGCGATCCGGCCCACCAGCCTGGCGCGTAATCCCGGGTCCCTGCGCCTGGAGGGAGATCTCGGCCGGCTCTACGAGCTGATCTGGAAGCGGATGCTGGCCTCGCAGATGGAGTCGGCCCGGATCGAGCGGACGACCATCGACATGACCACTCCGGATGGCCTCACAGGCCTGCGGGCGACGGGCCAGGTCATCCTCTTCGATGGCTACCTCAAGGTCTATGAAGAGGGCCGGGACGATCCCGAGGACGAGGAAGGCGGTCGCCTGCCGGCCCTATCGGAGGGGGCCGCCGCAGAGGTGCGCAAGGCCCGGGCTGACCAGCACTTCACCGAGCCGCCGCCGCGCTATTCCGAGGCCAGCCTCGTGCGGAAGATGGAGGAACTGGGGATCGGTCGGCCTTCCACCTACGCCTCCATCCTGTCCGTCCTGCGCGACCGCAGCTATGTCCGGATGGACAAGAACCGCTTCATCCCCGAGGACAAGGGCCGGCTGGTCACCGTCTTCCTGGAGTCCTTCTTCAACCGTTACGTCGAGTACGACTTCACTGCGGCGCTCGAGGAGAAGCTCGATCAGGTCTCGGCCGGCGACCTCGACTGGAAGGCCCTGCTGCGCGAGTTCTGGGGTGAGTTCCAGCCCGCCACCGCAGAGGTGCTGAAACAGCCCACCCGGGACGTCATCGAGGCGCTGAACGGCACGCTTGGCCCCTTCCTGTTTTCCGCGCCCGGCGGGCGCGCATGCCCGAAGTGCGGGACAGGCGAACTGTCGCTGAAGCCCAGCCGGTTCGAGCCCTTCATCGGCTGCTCCAACTATCCGGAGTGCCGCTACACCCGGAAGTTCGGGCCGCCGTCCGAGGACGGCGAGACGCCTGCGGGCGACCGCGAACTGGGGACAGACCCCGAGACGGGGCTGACCGTCTTCCTGAAGTCCGGCCGGTTCGGCCCCTTCGTCCAGCTGGGCGAGGGCGAGAAGCCCAAGCGGTCCTCCCTGCCCAAGGG
>JBJTFE010000194.1:0-3119 GCA_046093265.1 Phenylobacterium sp.
GCTCCCGGCGGCGGCCTCGAAGGGCTCGGGGGTCAACATCATCAACGTCACAGGCTGGTGGCTGGACGTCCCCCGCTTCCCGGCCGGCGAGGGGTAGGGCGAAAGTTCGACCGCAGTCCCCCGCGCGACATGGATCAAGGACCACAGCCTCCGTCAGGGTCAATCTCCACCCTCCCTCCGCCAGAGCCCGCCCATTCCCATGAGTATCGCCCCACCAAGCCAGGACGCCCCGCTAACCCCCGCCGGCCTCACGGACTCCGAAGCGACCGAGCGCCTTCGCAAGGAGGGCTTTAACGCGCTTCCGAGGGACGGCCGGCGGACCCTTCCCCGCATCCTGGCCGACGTCCTGCGCGAGCCCATGTTGGCCCTCCTGCTCGGGGCCGGCGGGGTCTACATGGCGCTGGGGGACCTCAAGGAAGCCCTTGTCCTGGTCGCCTTCGCCGGACTCTCGGTCGTCATCACCGTCGTCCAGGAGACGCGCACCGAGCGGGCGCTGGAGGCCCTGCGCGACCTCACCAGCCCCCGAGCCCTGGTCATCCGGGGCGGGGTGCGCCGGCGCATCGCCGGGCGAGAGGTGGTCCGGGGCGACCTGGTGGTCCTGAACGAGGGCGACCGGGTGCCCGCCGACGGCTGGGTGGCGGAGGGCCAGGGGCTTCAGCTGGACGAGTCCCTCCTGACCGGCGAATCCGTCCCTGTGGGTAAGGTTGCCTGTGGTCCCTCCGGCCCCGGAGCGCAGGCCCGGCCCGGGGGCGACGGCCTGCCCTTCGTCTATGCCGGCGCCCTGGTGGTGCGCGGCACTGGCCTCTGCGTCGTCACCGCCACGGGTCCGTCCAGCGAGATTGGCCGGATCGGGCGGGTGCTCTCCACCCTCGAGACCGAGGCGCCCCGGCTTCAGCTCCAGACGCGGCGCCTAGTCCTTGGTTTCGCCGCCGCAGGCCTCGCCGCCAGCCTTCTGGCGACCATGCTCTACGGTCTCCTGCGGGGCGGCTGGCTCGAGGCGGCCTTGGCCGGGATCGCCCTGGGCATGTCCATGCTGCCCGAGGAGTTTCCCCTCGTTCTGACGATCTTCCTGGCCATGGGCGCCATGCGCATGTCCCGGGCGAGGGTGCTGACCCGCCGGGCGGCGGCCATCGAGACCCTGGGGGCGGCGACCACCCTGTGCACCGACAAGACGGGCACCCTGACCGAGAACCACATGCGGATCGAGGCCCTGCGCCTCGCCGACGGACGCCTGGCGCGGCGCGGGGAGGGCGGGGACTTCCCCCTGGCGGCCGGCTTCCGGGAACTTACCGAACTGGGCGTCCTGGCCAGCGCGCCCGAGCCGGTGGATCCGATGGAGGTCGCCTTCCATCAGCTGGCCGGCCCGCAGGCGCGCCACAACGGCGGTCGCTCGCTGGTCCGCCACTATCCCCTCGACCCCCTCCTCCTGGCCATGACCCAGGTCTGGGACAATGATCCGGCGGCGGGCGACCGCCTTGTCGCCGCCAAGGGCGCACCGGAGGCCATCGCCGGGCTGTGCGGCCTGTCGTCGGCGGAGAGGGCCGGACTCAAGGCCGCCGCGGACGCTCTGGCAGGAGAGGGTCTGAGGGTGCTCGGCGTGGCAGAGGCGCGGTGGCCCGCAGGAGCGCTACCAGACTCCCAGAGGGACTTTCCCTTCGTCTTCCGCGGCCTGGTGGGCCTGGCCGATCCCCTCCGGGCGTCGGTTCCGGAGGCCGTCCGCCAGTGCCGGGAGGCCGGCATCCGGGTCATCATGATCACCGGCGACTATCCCCAGACCGCAATGGCCATCGCCCGCCAGGCGGGCATCGATTCAGAGGACCTGCTCACCGGCGAGGACATGGCGGCTCTGGACGACGCCGGGCTGAAACAGCGGATTCGCACCGTCGGCGTGTGCGCCCGTATCATGCCCGAGCAGAAACTGCGACTTGTGGAGGCCTTCAAAACCGCCGGCGAGGTCGTGGCCATGACCGGTGACGGGGTAAACGACGCCCCCTCCCTGAAGGCCGCACACATCGGCGTCGCCATGGGTGGCCGCGGCGCGGACGTGGCCCGGGAGGCCTCATCCCTCGTCCTGCTCGACGACGACTTCGGCTCCATGGTCCGAGCGATCCGGATGGGACGGCGGATCTACGACAACCTGCGCAAGGCCATGGGCTTCATCGTCGCCGCCCATATCCCGATCGCCGGTCTCGCCCTCCTGCCCCTGCTGACGGGCATACCCATCCTGCTGGGTCCGTTTCACATCGCTTTTCTTGAGATGATCATCGACCCGGTTTGCGCCTTGGCCTTCGAGGCCGAGTCCGAGGAGGGCGACGCCATGAAGCGCAAACCGCGCCCGCCCAAGGCAACTCTGTTCTCGCCGGCCCTGGTGGTGTGGTCGGTGGTCCAGGGCGGTGTTGTCCTGGGGGTGACGGGGGGGCTGACCCTCTGGCTCTGGAGCCAGGGCGCCGGTGAGGGGCAACTGCGCGCCGCCGCCTTCCTGTCCCTGGTTCTCGGCATCCTGGCGCTCATCCTGGTCAATCGCCGGTTCAGCGCCTCGGTAGCAGCGGCCATGCAGGGGCCTAACCTCGCTCTCGGCGTCGTCCTGGCGGTGGTGGCGCCTATCCTGGCGGCGACGCAGTTCCTGCCCGCGGTCGCCGGACTGTTCGGCTTCGCCCGCCTTGACGGCGGTGAGGCGGCCGCGGTCCTCGTCCTGGCGCTCGCCGTACTGCTGGGGCTGGAGCGACTCAAGCCCCTTTGGGCGGCCCGTCTGTCGGCTTAGCGTCCGGCTGCCGCCCGCGCGGTCACGCCCGGTTCGTCCGCAGCGGCCGCGATAAGCGTCTCCTGGCGATCAGTCTCGTCCTGATCAAGCTTACCCCGGAGGAAGAGCGCGAAGGCAAGGGCTTCAGACCTCAGTGCTGCGCAAAGGCGCTCATCTGCGGCCGAACAGTCGCGCCAGGAACCCCGGCCTCGGAGCTTGGTCTGCGGGCGCTATGCTGCCAGGATCGCGAAGGTCGGCGGACAGAACCGGATCCCGCAGTTTCATCAGGTCCTTCCGGACGACCTTCAGGCCCGTCATTTCGACCTCGTCCGAGAAGGCGTTGGGGTCGAAGCCGCAAATGGTCGCAGCGAGGTCTACC
>JBJTFE010000195.1:0-8196 GCA_046093265.1 Phenylobacterium sp.
GCACCAGCGGGACCTCGATCGAGCGCGAGGGGTTCCAGAAGGGGACGGAAAAAATGGGGGCGGGTCGCGTCAAGCTGCCAGCTGAATGGCTCGCGCGCGCTAGAGAACACTTTGATACTGCCTTAAATGTACTCTTTGAGAACTCGGACGATTCTAAGAAGAAGCAGGTGACAATCGAACATTCCAGCTCCGTGTCACCTGCAACTGAAAGTTGAGATATCGGCTTGTCAGGGGCCGTAGTTGACGGTGATCGTGTGGACTCCTTGATACAGGGCCGGCGAGATCAGGACGGTGGATCCGGAAACGATCATCGCTTCAATCCGCCATTTCTGGATCGCCGTGTCCTTGCGGACCCTGTTGTAGTCCTTGTGCTTGTCGATCAGCCAGGCCGTCCTCAGCACCAGGAGGCGGAAGCTCTCCAGGGCGATCCAGGAGTCGGCGATCTGTTCCTGCACCATCTGCAGGTCGGCCAGCCGGCCGTCGCGGGTGGTGCGCGAGATGGCGCGCTGGCACATCAGGTCGAGGGCGTGCTTGCAGGCGCCGACCGTGCGCATGGCGTGGTGGACCCGGCCGCCGCCCAGGCGGACCTGGGCGATGACGAAGGCCGCGCCACGCTCGCCCAGCAGGGCGCCATACGGCACCCGCACATCCGTGTACTCGACATAGCCCTCGCTCCCGCCGCCGATCTCGCCGCCGGCGCCGACGGCGACATTGCGGATGATCCGGACCCCGGGGGTGTCCGTCGGGACGAGGAAGATGGAGGTCCGGCGGTAGGGGTCCTTCGCGTCGGGATCGGTGATGGCGTAGACCACCAGCACCTTCGCCCAGCGGGCGTTGGTCGAGTACCACTTCTCGCCGTTGATGACCCACTCATCGCCGTCCAGGACGGCGCGGTCCGGAAGGTCAGGGGATCGGAGCCGCCGGTCGGCTCGGACATGGAGAAGGCCGAGCGGATCTCGCCGTTCAGGAGCGGCCAGAGGTACTGCGCCTTCTGCTTCTCGGTCCCGTAGTGGGCGATGATCTCGGCGTTTCCGGTGTCCGGCGCCTGGCAGCCGAAGATGGTGGGGGCGAGGCCGTTGCGGCCCAGCTTCTCGTTCATCAGGCCGAGCTTCAGCTGGCCATAGCCCTGGCCGCCCAGCTCGGGACCGAGGTGGCAGGCCCACAGGCCCTGGGCCTTCACCTTGTCCTGCAGGGGCTTGATGAACTTCTCGCGACCGAGGGGCCCATGGGCGGCCATGCCCAGGTGGCTGAGGGGTTCGACCTCTTCGCGCATGAAGTCCTCGATCCAGTCGAGCTTCTTCTGGAATTCCGGATCGGTTTCGAAGTCCCAGGCCATGTCGTTCCTCCCGGCCGCCCGGTCGCGGCATACCGTTTGTTCAACTATCCGCCGGGCGGAGAAAATGCGCAACGCCGGGCTTTCCCGGACGTTCCGCCCGGGGCAAGCTCGCCGCGAAGAAGGCCCGGAGCGGCCCGAAGGAGGATATCGGACATGAGCAGGCCAGAAGCCCAGGGATTCTCCAGCACCCGCCTTGCGCACATCGACCGCTTCCTGGACGAGAAGTATCTCTCCACGGGCCGGCTGCCCTGCGCCCAGGTTCAGGTTTTCCGGGGCGGTCGCCTGGTGCACGAAAGCGTGCAAGGCCACGCCGACCGGGAGCGAGGCCGCGCCTCCACCCGGGACGACGTCTACCGCATCTATTCGATGACCAAGCCGATCACGAGCCTGGCCTTCATGATGCTGGTCGAGGAAGGCGCGGTCGCCCTGGACGATCCGGTCTCGCGCTTCATCCCCGAATGGAAGGACCTCGCCGTCTTCTCCGCCGGAACGGGGCCCTACCTGACGACGCCGCCTGCCCGCCCCATGCAGATGGTCGACCTGCTGAGGCACACCTCGGGCCTGACCTACGGCTTCCAGACCCGGACCAACGTCGACGCCGCCTACCGCAAGCTCAAGATCGCCGACGCGCACGGCGACCTCGACATGCCGGGCTTTGTCGACGCCCTCGCCCGCCTGCCCCTAGAGTTCTCTCCTGGCGAGGCCTGGAACTACTCCGTCTCCACCGACGTGCTGGGGGTCCTGGTCGAGCGGATTTCCGGAACACCGTTCCAGGATTTCCTCGCCGAGCGGATCTTCGCACCCCTCGGGATGACCGAGACCGGCTTCAGCGTGCGCCCGGATCAGGCCGACAGGTTCACGGCCTGCTATGCGCCGACGCCCCAGGGCGGCCTGACCCTGCAGGACGATCGGGAGACCAGCGCCTACCACCGCACGCCGCGTTTCCACTCCGGCGGCGGAGGACTCGTCTCGACGGCGGACGACTACATGAAGTTCTGCCGGATGCTCGTGAACCGCGGGGAGCTTGACGGGCGTCGCCTGATCGCCCCCGCCACCCTGCGGCTGATGGCGTCCAACCACCTCCCGGGCGGCCAGGACCTGACCATGCTGTCCCGGTCACTCTTCTCGGAGGCGACCAACGCCGGAGTGGGCTTCGGTCTCGGTTTCGCCGTCACCTTCGACCCCGTGCGCGCCATGCTCACCTCGAGCCCGGGCGAGTACTACTGGGGCGGGGCGGCCTCCACGGCCTTCTGGATCGACCCTGTGAAGGACATAGCGGTGGTCTTCCTGACCCAGCTGATGGGCTCGTCGACCTATCCGATCCGCCGCGAACTCAGGACGCTGGTCTACTCGGCCCTGATGGAACCCTGAGGCCGGCTCTGGGGGTGTCCACACGCGGCGGCGCAGGGGCAAGGGTGGGCGCGGGCTCCTCACTCCGGGGGGCGAAAGACGCCAGCAGGCTGGACTGTCGCCAGTTACCCCACCGGTACCAGGCCAGGGCCAGCAGGCAGGAGGCGATCGAGCCCACCGGGAAGCTGATCCAGACGGCGTCGGCGCCCAGGATGGGCTGGAGCAGGCTCGCGACCGGAATGCGGATGCCCCACATGGCGATGATAATCGAAATCAGGGGCGGCCAGACCGAACCCGTGGCCCGCACGATGCCCGACAGGATGAAGCTCATTCCGAAGGGGATGAAGCCCCAAAGCACGAAGTAATTGATGTGTTGTGCGATGGCGATGGAAGGGCTGCCCTCGGGGAGGAAGAGACGCGGCGCGAGGGGGCCGGCGACGTAGATCAGCAGGATCGGCAGGGCGCTGAGCAAAACCGAATAGCCGATCCCGGTCCGGGCGACCTTGTCGACCCTGTCCATCCGCCCGGCGCCGACATTCTGCGCCGCCATGGAAGAGACCGCCATGCCCAGCGCCATGGCCGGCATCTGGACATAGGCCCACATCTGCATGGCGACGCCATAGGCCGCCGCCGTCGTCGAGCCGTAGCCGTTGACGAAGCTCGTCATGGTCAGGGCCGCGAAGGACATGATGAACATCTGCAGGCCCATAGGCAGGCCCTTGAAGACCAGGCTGCGGATGATGGACAGGTCCGGGATCAGGTTACGCAACTCGCCGGGACGGGGGATCAGGATGGAGTCCTTCCGGTGCAACCAGAAGATGATCGAGGCGAGTGTCAGGCCCTGACAGATCAGGGTCGCCGACGCCGAGCCCGCAATGCCGAGCCGGGGAAAGGGTCCGAAGCCGGTGATCAGCATCGGGTTCAGCACCAACTCCATCGAGATGGACATCAGCGCGAAATAGAAGGGGGTCCGCGAATCCCCCGTCCCCCTCTGCGCCATCTGCACGAAGGAGAAGAAGTACATGATGGGGATCGCCATGAAGATCACCCGCAGATAGGTGATGGCGTCCGCCCGGGCGTCCGCAGGCGTCCCCATGGCGGTAAGGATGTGGGGCGTCGCGAGAACCCCGGTGATCCCCACCAGAACCGAGATGACCGCGAAGAAGACGATGCAGGTTCCGACGACCCGTTTGGCAAGGTCCCGATTGCCCGATCCGATCGCCTGACCGATCAGGAGGTTGGCCGACATGGAGACCCCGAACATGGCGCCCATCATCAGGAAGAAGATCTGATTGGCGTTGGTGGTCGCCGTCAGGGCGGCGGGACCCAGCACATGGCTGACCCAGAAGGCGTTGGACGTCCCGCTGAGGGACTGAAGGATGTTGGCGCCCAGGACGGGCAGGGCGAAGGTCACGAGGGTGGGACCGATGGGCCCTGTCGTCAGGTCGGGCATTCCCGGACGCCGGCCGGGGCCGCCAGGGCCAAAGCCACCCGGACCGCCCGGCCCTCCGGGACCGCGGGGCGGACCGCCGCCGAACCCGCCCGTGGGGCCCTCGCGCTTGACGACCGCCGCCTCCATGTCCTGGATCTTCCCCGATCTGAGGGCCTGTCTCCTGCGGGGCGACCCTTGCTGCGACTCCACTCTAGGCCTCGGCGGCGGGCGTCTCAACCCGCCGGGCGGATTCCCTTAAAGGTCGAACGCCGCTAGGAAGTGAGCCAAGGCATGGGAAGGCAGGTTTCCAGATGAAACTCATCGTCACGGGCGGCGCAGGATTCATCGGCTCGGCCGTGGTGCGCCGGGCCGTCGGCGAGGGGCGGCAGGTGGTGAACCTCGACGCCCTGACCTATTCCGCCAGCCTGGACAATGTGGCCTCGGCCGCCGCGGATCCGGGCTACGCCTTCGAGCACGCCGACATCTGCGACGCCGCCGCGGTGGCTTCTGTCTTCGAGCTCCACCAGCCGGACGCCATCATGCACCTGGCGGCCGAGAGCCATAACGACCGGGCCATCGACGGGCCCATCGACTTCGTACGCACCAACGTCCTGGGCACGGCGGTCCTGCTGGAGGCGGCGCGACGCTATTGGTCAGCCCTTCCCGATGGCCGGCGCGAGGTCTTCCGCTTCCATCACGTCTCGACCGACGAGGTCTTCGGCGCCCTGGGCGAGGACGGCGCCTTCAGCGAGGCCACGCCCTACGACCCCAACTCGCCCTACTCCGCTTCCAAGGCCGGCGCCGACCACCTGGTCCGCGCCTGGGGCCGGACCTTCGGCCTACCGGTGGTCATCACCAACTGCGCGAACAACTACGGCCCCTTCCAGTTCCCCGAAAAGCTGATCCCGACGGTGATCGTCCGGGCGATGGAAGGCAAGACCATCCCCGTCTACGGCGATGGTCGCCAGGTGCGTGACTGGCTGCACGTGGACGACCACGCCGAGGCCCTGCTCACCGTGCTGGACCGCGGCCGGCTGGGCGAGACCTACTGCATCGGCGGCGACCCGACCCGCCGCAACATCGAGATCGTCCGGATGCTGTGCGAGGCGCTGGATCGCTACGCGCCGGCCAACACCCCGCACGCCGACAAGATCAGCTTCGTCACCGACCGGCCGGGCCACGACTTCCGCTACGCCATCGACGCCTCGAAGATCCGGGACGAATTGGGCTGGACCCCCCGCACCCCGGTCCCGCAGGGCCTGGATGAGACCGTGCGCTGGTACGTCGAGAACCAGGCCTGGTGGCGGGCCATCCGCGACCGCGGCTTCTCCGCAGAACGCCAGGGCCTGTCAGTCGGCGCCTGAAGGCTCCGGGGTCGCGGCCTCGCCCTGGTCGTCCTTCAGGGCGCGGAGCTCTCGGTAGATCGTCACCGCCAGGACGACGGTGAAGATCGAACTCGCGAAAGAGACCAGAAGGTTCAGCAGGAAGAAGACGCCGGCGAGCGGCGAAAGGGCGACATCCGGGTCGCTCTCCAGGGGAGGGCTCGTCAGCAGGAACGCCGGGAAGAAGACAAGCCCCGAGAGGATGAAGAGCCCGAGGAGTCGCCAGCGGTTGTCGCGGGTCAGGTCCCGGCTTCTCTGGAGCGCGCCGCCGACGTCCTTCCCCTCGAAGATCATGGCCATCGGGGCCATGCACAAGGCGAGGGCGATCATGAT
The DNA here is from genome assembly GCA_046093265.1 of Phenylobacterium sp. Lineage (GTDB taxonomy): Bacteria > Pseudomonadota > Alphaproteobacteria > Caulobacterales > Caulobacteraceae > Phenylobacterium. The sequence goes on from JBJTFE010000195.1 coordinate 5,834, forward strand.
CCCGGGAACGATGAACAGGATCATGCCCAGAAGGGTGAAGATGCCGACGACCAGGGTGAGCAGGAAGTAGCTGACAAGGCTGGGCTTCGGGTCGCGCAAGATGTCCATGAACTTCAGGTTCCGTCCCTCCGCAGCGGATTCCGCCACCTTGTACTGCGCGATCGCGAACCGCAGGGCCAGGGCGATGAACACTCCGATGAAGAGAAGGCTCAGCGGAGCCATGGCGAGCCCAAACGGAAGCGATCCAGGGTCAAGCCCCAGGCCCCTCTGCAGGGCGAACGCCAGTCCCCCGAGCGGTATGGCCATGGCGACGAACCCGGCGAAGAAGACGCCGATGGCGAGCAGGATCAGGAGCGCGAGCGGCCCCAGCGCCTTGAGGAAGGCCCTGCAGGTCTTCTCGAAGGTCGCGATGACCGGGAGCTTGGCGGGGGCGAAGGAGATGTCGGTCATCGCTGTCGCCCTCAGATGAGAGACGCCGGAGCCGCCTCGCCCTTCAGGCGACGCAGTTCGAGGAAGGCGTGGGTGGAGAGAACGCTGGAGAACGTGGCGACCAAGCCGTCGACCGCAGAGGAAACGACGGAGAAGAAGAAGCCTCCTGGACCCGGGACCGTGCTCGCGAAATCAAGAGGGAGGCTGACAACCAAGCCCACGCCCAGAGCAACGAGGATGGAGATCAGGAACAGCCCGAGGATGCGCCAGCGGTTGCCACGGGTGAGCTCGCGGCTTCGCTTCAGAGCCCCGATGGGCGACAGGTCCTCAAGGATACAGGCCGGAATGCAAACGCCGAGGATCGTCATGGCGAGGACACCCGGGACGACGAGAGCAAGGGTTCCGAGGACGACGATCAAGCCATAGAGCACGCTGGTCAGGACAACCGGGAGGAGCTTCGGAAGCGCCGCCTGGACCGCGGGAGCGAATTCGGAACCGGCGTCGCTCCCCAGGGGCCCCGCGGTCGCACGGGTGCAAAGAATGCCGCCAACTGCACCGAGGACCACCAGAAGGACGAGCGCGATGGCGACGAGATTCCAGGAAACGGCGGATGGATCGGATCCCTGCAGGCCGGATCGCGAATGGACCACATACGCCATCCCGATCAGCAGGCCCGTGAACACGAAGAAGAGCAGCTTGGCCCTGATTGTCGCAATGGACTGGCTGAACACGCCGCCGACGCTCAGCTTGGCCGTTCCCATAGATAAATCGGTCATGTTTCCCCCTCCTGGCCGGAAGCCGACCATAGGGGAAGTAACGCACAGTCGGCAATAACCGTCGAGGGGCGGTCAGACCCCCCCCTCACTCCCCTCCAGGCTTTGGAGAGACTGCGTCTTCAAGGCGGAGACCCGATGGCCAGGAAGAGGCAGGGCCCAGCCGCCCTTCCTGCCGGACAAAGGCGAGGGCCTCGTGGGACCTCCTCACACGAAAGGCGCAGTTCCGGTCGTTTCGCCCTTGAGGCGACGCAGTTCGAGGAAGGCGTGGGTCACCGTGATGGCGAGGAACACGGTCACAAGACCTTCAGCCGCCGAGGTCACGATCCGCGCCACGAGGGCGCCCAGACCGGGAACGACCCCGGCGATGGCCGCCGGGATCATCGTCAGCAAGAGGACGCCGAGGGCGGTCAGGATCAGGACCACCAGAAGCCCGAACACACGCCACCGGCTCCCCCGGGTCAGCTCCCGGCTGCGCTTCAGCGCCTCAAGCGGGGAATGGTCCTCAAGGACGCAGGCGACGGTTGCGACGAAGAACATGACGCCCAGGATCAGTCCGGGAATGAGGAGGAACAGCGACCCCAGGCCGACCAGGATCCCCACCAGCAGGCTGATGAGCAGAACCGGCGCCAGCTTCGCCAGCGCCGCCTGGATCGCCGGCACGAACTCCGTCCCGGCGTCTGCGCCAAGCGGGCCGGAGGTCGCGCGCACGGCCAGGATCTGGCCGACAGCCCCGACGACGAGGGCCAGGACGAGGCCGACCGCAGTGAGGAGCCCCCCGGAACCGGGTCTGTTCAGGGCGAGATCTGCGACGCCAAGCATCAGGCCCGTGAACACAAAGAACAGGAGCTTGGACTGAAGTGTCGCCAGGGCCTGGCTAAAGACGCCGCCCACGTTCAACTTGCCGGTCCCCATGGAAGTATCGGTTATGTTTCCCCCTACCGGCCAGACGTTGGCCTTACGCTGAGTAAGGCACGTTACCGACCGACCGTCGAGGGGGGTCAGACCCGCCCCGCACACGCCTCCAGGGCTTCCGAGGGCTCGGCGCCTTCGAGGTGGATCAGGGACCAGACGGCGAGGAACAGGAGGGGCCATGCGCCCTTCCCGCCGGGTGCGAAGGCGGCGGCGACGGCCTGGGGCGAGCGAAGTCGGCGCACGGCT
>JBJTFE010000196.1:0-3445 GCA_046093265.1 Phenylobacterium sp.
GAATATTACATCGTCAACGGCCAGAAGACCTGGACCACCCTGGGCCAGCACGCTGACTGGGGCTTCTTCCTGGTCCGCACCGATCCGGCCGCCAAGCCGCAGGCCGGCATCTCCTTCCTGCTGATCGACATGAAGAGCCCGGGCATCTCGGTGCGCCGCATCACCACTCTCGAGGGTGGCCACGAGGTCAACGACGTCTTCCTCGATAATGTGAAGGTGCCGGTCGAGAACCGGGTCTTCCACGAGAACCAGGGCTGGACCTGCGCCAAGGCCCTGCTGGCTCACGAGCGTTCGGGCATCGCCGGCGTGGCGCGGTCCAAGCGCGGCCTTGAGCGTCTGCGCCAGATGGCCTCCACCGAGCTGTCCGACGCCGGCGGCGCCCTGATCCAGGACGCCTTCTTCCGCCGCAAGGTGGCCGAGCTGGAGATCGATCTGACGGCCCTGGAGTTCACCGAGCTGCGCACCCTGGCGGGGGAATCCAGCGGCAAGGGCCCGGGCCCGGAAAGCTCGATCCTCAAGATCAAGGGCACCGAGATCCAGCAGCGCCTGCAGGAGCTAGCCCTCGAGGCCGCGGGCCATTACGGCGCGCCCTTCCTGGGCGAGGCGGGCCACAATTCCGGCATCGGGCCCCAGCACTCGCTGGACCTCGCCGGCGTCTATTTCAACGGCCGGAAGAGCTCGATCTACGGCGGCTCCAATGAGATCCAGCGCAACATCATCTCCAAGATGGTGCTGGGCCTCTAAGGACACTCGGGAAACTCTGGTGGGGCTGCGGCCCCGGGCGGGACACATATGGATTTCGGCTTCACCGAAGAACAGTCGATGCTGCGCGACACCGTCGCGAGCTATCTGGCCGACAACTATGGCTTCGACCAGCGCCGGGCGGCCCTGGGGCGAGAGCCCTTCTGGCGGCCGGACGTCTGGAGCGCCTTCGCCGACGAGCTGGGAATTCTCGGCGCGGCCTTCCCGGAGGATCTGGGCGGCCTCGGCGGCGGCTACACCGAGAACATGGTCGTCATGGAGGAGCTGGGTAAGGCCCTGGTGGTCGAGCCCTATCTCGGCACGGTGGTCATCGGCGGCGGCTTCCTGAAGCACGGCGCCCCCGCCGGCGCCGACGAGCTGATCGGCCAGATCATCGCCGGCAAGGCCATCTTCGCCTTCGCCTACGCCGAGCCGCAGGGCCGCTACAACATCCGCGACCTGAAGACGACCGCCCGCAAGGACGGCGCCGGCTATGTCCTGAACGGCCACAAGGCCGTGGTGGTCGGCGCGCCCTACGCCACCCACCTTGTGGTCACCGCCCGCACCGGCGGCGGCCAGCGCGACGCCGGCGGCGTCTCGGTCTTCATCGTGCCGAAGTCGGCCAAGGGCGTCACCACCCGCGACTATCCCACCGTCGACGGCTTCCGCGCCTCGGAGGTCTATTTCGAGAACGTGGCCCTGGGCGCCGAGGCCCGGATCGGCGGGGAGGGTGAGGCCCTGCCCCTGGTCGAGAAGGTCATGGACGAGGCCATCGCCGCCACCTGCGCCGAGGCCTGCGGCGTCCTGCGCCGCCTGCAGGAAGGCACGGTGGAGTACACCAAGCAGCGCAAGCAGTTCGGCGTGCCGATCTCGTCCTTCCAGGTGCTGCAGCACCGCATGGTCGACATGTTCATCCAGCTCGAGCAGTCGATCTCGATGACCTACATGGCCACCATCCGCCTGTCCGACAGCGACGCCGAGCGGGCCAAGGCGGCCTCTGCGGCCAAGGTGCAGATCGGCAAGGCCTGCAAGTTCGTTGGCCAGAACGCCATCCAGCTGCACGGCGGCATGGGCATGACCGACGAAATGGCCATCGGCCACTACTTCAAGCGCGCGACGATGATCGAGGGCCTGTTCGGCTCCACCGACCATCACTTGGCGCGTTACGAGGCCCTGTCGCTCGGCGCGGCGGCCTGAAGCTCGGCCGCCAGGCGCGCGCGCTCGGCGGCCATCTCGGCGCGGAAGCCTTCCGTGGACCAGAGGCGATAGTCCCCGGTCGCATAGGCTTCCGCGTTTCGCCGATAGAGAAAGGCGTTCAGCCGGTTGGCCAGGGTGTTGTCCCGGGTACGGGTCACCGCGCCCGGTGATCCCATGACGATGGAGCAGGGGGGAACGACCGTTCCCTCCTTCAGGAAGGCGCCGCCCGCCACGATGGAGCCGGCGCCGATCCGGCAGCCGTCCATGATCGTCGCGCCGATGCCGATCAGGCAGGCCTCGCCGATGTCGCAGCCGTGCAGGGTCACGTGATGGGTGATCGAGCAGTCAGCCCCCACGAGGGTCCCGGTCCCGGCGCCCACGTGGATCATCACGAAGTCCTGGATGTTGGCGCGAGGGCCGATCACCACCCGGTCGCTCTCGGCGCGCACCACCACATTGCACCAGACCGAGGCGCCGGGGTGGATCTCGACGTCGCCGAACAGCCGGGCCGAGGGGTCGATCCAGGCCGCGCCCAGGTCCTTCACGTCGGGTCCGAGAAAGGGTCCGCTCATCTGCGCCTCCGTTTGCTCCAGCCTCGCGCGGCGGCCGGACGCTGACAAGCCGCCGGGCGCGGCGGAAAGACGTTGCCCTCGAGGACAAAGCGAGCGAAAGCCCCCGGCATGACCCCGCGCGACTTTGGCCTGATGACGCTGGTCTGCCTGATCTGGGCGGCCAATACGATCGTCTCCAAGCTGGTCATCGCCAATCTCCACGCGCCGCCCATGTTCTACGCCGCCCTGCGCTTCGCCGTCGTGCTGGCGGTGGTCTGGCCCTGGCTGCGCAACGCTCCACGGCCGCTCTGGCGGATGATCCTGGTCGGCCTGTGCATGGGGTCGGGGACCTTCGCCCTCGTCTTCTTCGCCCTGAAGACCGCCAGTCCCTCGGCGGTGGCCATCGTCAGCCAGATGGGCGTGCCGGTCACGGCGGTGCTCTCCTGGTTCCTGCTGGGCGAGAGGCTCGACGCCCGCCGGATCACCGGCACGGCCATGACCCTGGCCGGGGTGGTCCTGGTCATGTGGAATCCCGACGGTCTGCACATGTCTGCGGGACTCCTCTTCGTGGTCGCTTCGGCTGTGATCGGTTCCTTCGGGGCGGTGCTGATGAAACAGATCGAGGGGGTGAAGCCCCTGCAGTTCCAGGCCTGGGTGGGCCTGAGTTCGGTGATCCCGACCCTCGCCTACACCCTGTCCTTCGAGACGGGGCATGCGGCGGTGACGCTGGCCAACCCCTGGGCCCTGGCGGCCGCCGTCCTGTTCTCGGGCCTCATCGTCTCGGTGCTGGCCCACACCCTCTACTACACCCTGATCCAGCGCTATGAGGCGACCCTGGTCTCGCCGCTGACCCTGATGACGCCGGTCTTCACCATCGCCCTCGGCGTGGTGATCACTGGCGACGTCGTCGATCTGAGGATGGCGATCGGCGCCGTGCTCGCCCTGATCGGCGTGCT
>JBJTFE010000197.1:0-9226 GCA_046093265.1 Phenylobacterium sp.
ATGTTCTTCCAGGCCACCGTGCCGGTGATCTTCGGCGAGATGGGCCACCTGACTCCCAGGGCCTTCATCGCCGACCGCGAGAAGCTGTCCGGGAGGCCCTTCGACGTCGAGGGCATGGCCCAGGCGGCGGGCCCCATGCGAGTCCAGTGGCGCGGCCACGCCGCCTGGCTCGACCACGCCCTGGGCGATGCGCCCTTCCTCGCCGGGGAGGCGCCCGGCCTGGCCGACGCCTCGGCCTGGATGAACATCTGGTGGCTGAAGGGCGCCCTGCCGGAGACCTACGCCCGGCTGACGGTGGGACTGGAGCGGCTGGAGGCCTGGCGGGGCCGGATGGCCGCCCTCGGCCAGGGAAGCCGGACCGAGATCACCGGCGCGGCGGCGCTGGAGATCGCCCGGGCGGCGGAGCCCGCCCCCGCGCCCGATCACGATCCCGATGACGTCCTCGGCCTGTCCCCGGGCGATCCCGTGGTGGTGATGGCCGACGACTATGGCCGCGACCCCATCGCCGGAACCCTGGTGGCCGCCCGCCGCTCCCGCCTCATCCTGGCCCGGGACACCCCCGACCTGGGCCGGCTGTACCTGCATTTTCCCCGGGTGGGCTACGTCGCCCTGCCCGGCAAGAGCTGAAGGAGACCTCCATGGAAGACCGCATCCAGGTCACGATCGAGAACGGCGTCGCCGACGTCCGCCTGGTCCGCACCGACAAGATGAACGCCCTCGACGACCGCATGTTCCAGGCCCTGGTGGACACCGGCGAGCGCCTGAAGACGGAAAAGGGCGTCCGGGCCATCGTCCTGTCGGGGGACGGCCGCGCCTTCTGCGCCGGCCTCGACATGGGCAACTTCGCCAAGATGGCCTCGGGCGAGCGCCGCGGCGGGGCGGGCCTGCTGACCCCGAAGCGTACCGAGGGCGGCTCCAACCACGCCCAGCATGCGGTGATGGTCTGGCGCGAGCAGACGGTCCCGGTGATCGCGGCCATCCACGGCGTGGCCTTCGGCGGCGGCTTCCAGCTGGCCCTGGGCGCCGACATCCGCTTCGTGACGCCGGACGTCCGCATGGCGGTGCTGGAGATCAAGTGGGGCCTGGTGCCCGACATGGCGGGCCTGGTCCTGATGAAGCGCCTGGTGCGCGACGACGTCGCCCGGGAGCTGACCTATACGGGCCGGATCTTCAACGGCGAGGAGGCCCACCGCATGGGCCTCGCCACCCGGGTCTGCGCCGACCCCCGCGCCGACGCCCTGGCCCTTGCGGAAGATATCGCCTCCAAAAACCCTGACGCCATCCGGGCGGGCAAGCGGCTCCTGGACCTGGCGCCGGACGCCGACCAGCACGCCATCCTCCTCGCCGAGAGCCGGGAGCAGGGCGCCCTTATCGGCTCGCCCAACCAGGTCGAAGCCGTAAAGGCGGCGATGGAGAACCGGCCCGGCGTCTACACCGACTGAACCCTCTCCCACTCGACCCAGACGTCGGGATCGGTCTCGGACCCGGCGTGGACGCGGGCCAGCTCCAGCAGTTCCGGTCGGGGCAGGAGCCGGCCCAGCGCCCAGACCGCGGCGCCCCGCACCAGGGGTGAGGCGTCATCCAGCCGCGCCTTCGCGGCCGGGACCAGGGCCGGATTGTCGGAATTGCCGATCGCGTAGAGGACATTGCGCAGGAACCGGTCCCGGCCCGTGCGCTTGACCGGCGAGCGGGCGAACCGGGCCCGGAAGGCCTCCTGGTCCAGGGCCGCCAGCTCCGCCAGGGGCGGGGCCGCCAGGTCGTGGCGGGCCGCCAGCCTCTGTTCACGTCCGGCCCGGGCGAACTTGTTCCACGGGCAGACCGCCAGGCAGTCGTCGCAGCCATAGATGCGATTGCCAAGGCCGGGCCTCAGGTCCGGATCCACGGGACCCTTGTGCTCGATGGTCAGGTAGGAGACGCAGCGCCGGGCGTCGAGCTGGTAGGGCGCCGGGAAGGCGGCGGTGGGACAGGCGTCGAGGCAGGCCCGGCATTGGCCGCAGTGGTCCTCGCCCGGGGTGTCCGCCGGCAGGTCTGCTGTGGTGAGGATCACCCCGAGGAAGAGCCAGGAGCCGAAGTCCCGGCTGACCAGGTTGGTGTGCTTTCCCTGCCAGCCAAGGCCCGCCTGACCGGCCAGGGGCTTTTCCATCAGGGGCGCTGTGTCGACGAAGACCTTCACGCCGGCGGCGACTTTTGAGGCCATGAAGCCAGCCAGCTGCTTCAGCCGGCCCTTGATGACATCGTGGTAGTCGTCGCCCCGGGCGTAAACCGAGATCAGACCGCGGTCACGCCGGGCGAGGCCGGCCAGGGGATCGGCGTCCGGGCCGTAGTTGAGGCCGAGGACTACGGCGCTTCGGGCCTCTGCCCAGAGAGCCCGGGGATGGCTGCGCCGGCCGGCGGTCGAGGCCATCCAGTCCATGTCGCCCTGCCGGCCCGCTTCCAGAAACGACTCCAGCCGCGCAGCGGCGGGCCAGGGCGCCATCACACTGGTGAAACGACAGGCGTCGAAGCCGAGGTCAGCCGCCCGCAGGCGGATCGCCTTCCGGGGGTCAGAAGTCGAGGTCGTCATAATGCGCCGCTGGAGCCAGTCCGGGCCAGCGGTCGGCGAGGAGGGGTCGGAAGGCGGGCCTGGACTTCAGTTTCATGTACCAGGTTTTCACGGCCGGATAGCCGTCCCAGGGGACATCGCCCAGGTAGTCGATAACCGACAGGTAGGCCGCCGCCGCAAAGTCGGCCAGGGACAAGCGCCGCCCCGCCAACCAGTCCCGGGGGCCGAGAAGGGTTTCCAGATAGGCGAGATGATGACGCAGCGACTCCCGCCCCTGTCGCAGGGCGGCGAGGTCCGGGGCGCCGAGGCCAAGAAGCCGTTTTTCCATCTTCTCGTGGAGCAGGAAGCCGGCGACCTCCAAGTCGAACTTGCGGTCGAACCAGAGCATCAGACGCCGGGCCTCGGCGCGATCCTCGGGCGCGCGACCCAGGAGGGGCGGCTCGGGGACGGTTTCTTCGAGATGGTCCAGGATGGTCCGGGATTCGCACAGCACAAGGCTGGATTCCACCAGGACAGGCGTCACCCCGGAGGGATTGAGGTCGAGGAAGGCTTCCGGCTGGTCCCAGTATCGAACGGTCTGCTCCGTGAAGGGCAGGCGCTTCTCGCCGAGGGCGAGGCGGACCTGTCGCGATGCGGGGTCCAACGGAAAGTGGTGCAGGATGCGTTCGGTCATACCCGCCCGGCGAGACGTTCTGTAAAGATCCATTCCATGCCGCGCAGACCTTAAGGGGCGGTTTACTTTGAAGTCGCCCCCTCGGCGAACGCGCCGCCGTGCGGCTCCGCCAGGCCCCGGGGATCCGGATGAATCAGGATGTCGGCCATGGGGAAGGCCGCCAGCAGCCGCCGTTCCGCCTCCACGATGACCCGGTGGGCGTCCTCCAGCGTGAGCAGCGGGTCCAGATCCACATGCATCTGCATATGGACGTAAGGCCCGGAAGCCCGGGTGCGGAGCTGGTGGACATCCGTGAGCCGTGGGTCCTCGGTGACGAGGTCGATGATCCTGGCCCGGTCTTCGGCCGGCAACTCCTGGTCCATCAGCTGGACCGCGGCCTCGCGGAAGACGCTGATGGCGCCCCAGAGCAGCAGGGCGGCGACCACCAGGGCTGCGGCGCCATCCATCTCCCTCAGTCCAAACCAGGCGGAGGCGGCGATGCCGGCGAGGGCGGCGAGGTTCGAAGCCAGGTCGGAGGCGTAATGGGCCCGGTCCCCGCTGACGGCGACGGACTGGGTCCTGCGGAGCACCCAGCTCTGGGCGGAGATCAGGAGAAAGGTCATCGCGATGGAGAAGACCATCACCCCGATCGCCCAGCCGCCGGAGTCCAGGGGTGCGGGGTTCAGGAGGCTCCGGATGGCTTCCTGCCCGACGAGGGCCGCCGAAGCGAAGACCAGGCCCGCCTGCATGAGGCTGGCGAAGGCCTCGGCCTTGCCGTGCCCGAACCGATGTTCGTCATCCGGCGGGGCCGCCGCATAGCGCACCGCGAAGAAGGTGATGGTGGAGGCCAGGAGGTCCAGCGCCGAGTCCGCCAGGGAGGCGAGCATGGCCACAGACCCAGAGGAAACCCAGGCGATGGTCTTCACCGTCACCAGCAGTGCGGCGACTCCCACAGAGAGCAGGGTGACGCCCCGGGTGAGGATGGCGGGCGGGGCGGCGAGGGAGCGGGGCTCATAGGGCATGCCCGCCTTCTACCCTTCCCGCTCCCCTCGGCCAATCCGCTCGGCTGCGGGGGTCAGGGCGCGTGAGGCGCTGGCCCCACATAGACCGAGCGCGGGCGGATCAGGCGGCCCGTGGCGACCTGCTCCCGAGCGTGGGCCACCCAGCCCGCCACCCGCCCCGCCGCGAAGATGCAGGTGAAGGCCTCTGAAGGGACGCCGAGGGCCTCGAGCAGGAGGGCCGTGTAGAACTCGACGTTGGTGTCCAGCGGGCGGTCCGGCTTGCGGGCCCGGAGGATCTCCAGTGCCGCCGCCTCCACGGCCTCCCCAAGGGCGAGCCGGCCCTCGTCGGCCCTCAGTCGGCGGATGGCGGCCTTCAGGGCGTCGGCGCGAGGGTCCCTCACCCTATAGACCCTGTGGCCGAAGCCCATCAGGCGGTCGCCCCGGTCGAGGGCGGCCTCGAGCCAGGCCCGGGCGTTGGACGGGGCGCCGATCGCGTCGAGCATGTCGATCACCGGCCCTGGCGCGCCGCCGTGCAGCGGGCCCTTGAGGGCGCTGATCCCGGCGAGTGCGGCCGACACCAGGCCCGCCCGCGTGGAGGCCGCCACCCGTGCGGCGAAGGTCGAGGCGTTGAGTCCGTGGTCAATGACCGTGACGAGGTAGGCGTCGAGGGCCGCCGCCTGCCCGGGGGTCGGCGCCCGGCCCGAGATCATCCGCAGGAGGTCCGCGGCGTGACCGGCCGACGCCTCCGGGGCCAGGGCCGCCTGTCCCGTCCGCCGCCTGAGCAGGGCGCCGGTGAAGACCGCCGGGGCCGCCGTGATCCTGAGGGCGGCGTCGACGTCCTCGCCGTCCGCGAGGCGGGCCATGAGCGCCCTCAGGCCTTCGACGGGCGAGAGCTCCAGGAGGCCGTCGTCCAGCCGCGAGACCCCTTCCCAGACCGCGACCCGGGCGGCGCCGAGGGCGGCTCCGAGGTTGGCCGGCAGGTCAGGGATCAGGCCCGACCACAGGCGGGCGCAGACGGACTCGAAGTCCGCGGCGCCGGCCAGGTCCTCCAGGGTCGCACCCCGTATGACGAGGCGTCCCGCCTCGCCGGCCACATCCGAGAGCACCGTCTCCGCGGCGATGACCGACTCCAGTCCGGCTTCCATGACGCCCTCCTCTTTGCAGCGTTGTCCGAGTTCGGCGGGAGGAAGCACCCCGCATCTTGACGGGTCAATCTTGATCAATCTAATCAATATAAACTCCCAAGAGAGGCCCGGAATGTCCGAATGGCTGACTGCGACCGCCGTGCTGGAACGCCTCGGACTCAAGCCCCAGACCCTCTACGCCTATGTCAGCCGCGGCCTCCTGGCGGCCCTTCCGGATCCCGGCGATTCCCGCCGGAGCCTGTATCGCGCCGCAGACATCGCGGCCCTTGAGGCGCGGCGCAGCCGGAGCAGACGGCGCGCGGAGGTGGCCGCCGGCGCCATGACCTGGGGCGAGCCCGTCCTGTCCTCGGCCATCTCCACCGTCCGCCATGGACGACCCTGGTACCGGGGGCGCGACGTCCTGCTTCTGGCGGAGACCGAAACCCTGGAGTCCGTCGGCCGCTTGCTGCGAGGCGGGGACGGCGTGACCCTGAAGAAGTCTGACCGCCCCGCGCCGCCCGCGAACGGACCGCCCCTGTCCCGCGCCTTCCTGGCCCTCGCCGCCCGGGCCTCAAACGCCCTGCCCGCCCTCGGCCAGCCGGCCCTGGTCCGTTCGGCCGAAGCCGCCCTCCTGCTCGACATCTTCGCCGACGCGCTGGCGGCTGACACCGAACCCGGTCCCATCCACCTGCGTCTCGCCAAGGCCTGGCGGATGGGGCCCGGCATGGGGTCAGGGGGGACTCGGGCCGACCTGATCCGTCGCGCTCTGGTCCTCCTGGCCGACCATGAACTGAACCCTTCAGCCTTCGCCGCAAGGGTGGCTGCTTCGACAGGCGCCTCGCTCGCGGCCTGCGCACTGGCCGGCCTGGCGACACTTTCCGGGCCGCGCCACGGCGGCGCGCCCGCCGCTCTTGGACGACTCCGGGATGAGGCGCAGATGAAGGGAGCCGAGGCGGCGGTCGCCGACCGGGTGGCGGAGGATCGCTCAATCCCGGGCTTCGGCCACCCCCTCTACCCGGACGGTGACCCGAGGGCCTGGGCCCTCCTGGAACGGTTCACGCCGGCGGACGACCTGAGCCGGCTGGCCGACCAGGTCCAAGCAACCACGGGACTGCCTCCGAATGTCGACTTCGCCCTCGTGGCGCTTTGCGACCATCTCGGCGCGCCGGAAGGGGCCGCCCTGTCGCTCTTCGCCGCCGCCCGCTGCGCCGGATGGCTGGCCCACGCCCTCGAGCAGGTGCAGGACGGCGGACTTATCCGCCCAAGGGCCCGCTACATCGGGCCCGAGCCGGAGGCGCCGCCCGAGGCGTAGGCCCTCAGGGTATCGAGGTCGACGACGGCCAGGGTCTCTTCGTGGGTCGCCTCCAGCACCACGGCGGGCGCCGCGCCGGCGTCCAGGGCCTCCTTCCAGCGGGGCGCGCAGAGGCACCAGCGGTCGCCGGGCTTCAGTCCGGCGAAGCCATAGGCCGGGACAGGCGTCGAAAGATCGTTCCCCACGGACTTCGAGAAGGCGAGGAACTCGGCGGTCATGACGGCGCAGACCGTATGCATGCCCACGTCCTCGGCTCCGGTCTCGCAACAGCCGTTGCGATAGAAGCCGGTCACGGGGTCGAGGCCACAGGGCTCAAGGGGGCCGCCCAGCACATTGCGGGCGTCAGGTTCGTAGCGGATGCTCATGAGCTCAGCATAGTCTATGTCGCTGCCTTGCGGCGCCCCCCCGCCGCAGACCCACGGAGTCCCGACATGGCGTCCGCCCGTCCCCGTCGCAGCGCCCTCTACATGCCCGCCGGAAATCCTCGCGCCATCGAGAAGGCGAGGGGATTGGCCTGCGATGTCGTGATCCTCGACCTAGAGGATTCCGTGGCGCCCGACGCCAAGCCTGCGGCGCGGGACATCGCCGTCGCGGAGACCGCGAGAGCCGGTTTCGGGCGGCGGGAGCTGGTGGTCCGGGTCAATGCCCTCGACACCCCCTGGGGCGAGGCGGACCTTGCGGCCGTGGCGGCCGGCGCGGTCCGGCCTGATGCTGTCCTTGCACCCAAGGTCTCAAGTCCTGCGGACGTCGCCGCCTATGCCACCCGACTGCCCGCGGGCGTCGCCCTCTGGATCATGGTGGAGACCTGCGCCGGCCTCTTCGCCCTTGACGGGTTGGCGTCGGCGGGAGGACCGCTCGCGGCCCTTGTGGTCGGTTCGAACGACCTCGTGAAGGAAATGCGCTGCCGGGTGGACGCCGAGCGACGCCCCCTGCAGGCGGCCCTGTCACTGACCGTCGCCGCCGGCCGCGCCTGCGGACTGACCGTGCTGGACGGGGTCTGGAACGACATCGCCGACCTGGAAGGACTCGAACGCCAGTGCCGGCAGGGCGTGGAGTTCGGCTTCGACGGCAAGACCCTGATCCACCCCGACCAGGTCGCTGCGGCCAACCGCGCCTTCTCGCCGGAACCGGCGGAAGTCGCCTGGGCCCGGGTCGTGGCGGCCGCCTTTGATTCGCCCGAAAATCGCGGCAAGGGAGTCCTGCGGGTCGAGGGCCGGATGGTCGAGCGCCTGCACCTGGACCAGGCCCTCCGCCTCCTGGAGATCGCCGCAGCCCTTGAGGAGGCATGATCCGGACCCGACCCGCCGTTCTTCTGGTGCTGGCCTCACTTTCCCTGGCGGTGGCGGCGCCGGCCGCCCACGCCCAGGACCCGGACCTTATCGGCGATCTCCTGAAGGCCGTCCCGATCCCCGACGCCCAGGAGGAAGAAGAGGCTGACGGGGGCGACCTGGACCTGCCCGAGGTCGTAGAGGCGCCCTCCACCCGTACAGGTCCGACCCCCGTCCCGGGCCAGAGGGTGGGGGTGGATGACCACAGCCGCACGCCCGAAGCCCCCCTGAATTCCGCCGAGCGGACCTACGAGGCCCGGCTTCGGGCGGGGTATGCGGCCGCCCAGGCGCGGCAGGGCGAGCTGGAGGGGCGGTGGCTCGTCCGCAGCCAGGCTGGACCCCTCTACGTCTTCCAGTTCATCGATTCCGGCGCCGGGACCCTCGACGGGGCCTGGAGCGATCCCCGCCGCCCCGGTGCGCTGACGGGCTCAGGATACCTGAGTTCGGCCAGTCGCGCGGGCGGGCGCCTGGTCCTCAGTCTTGAAGCGCCGCCGCGCCGGGGACCTGTCCAGATCCAGCTCCGACCGGATGGTCCGGGCCAATGGACGGGAACCCTGACCGAGGATGGTGTCGAGGTCGCCGTCCGCATGCAGCGGGACTGACGCCGGTCAGCCCGGACCCCGGCCCGGGAAGGGCGGATAGGGCTGGGCGCCGGGCGCCAGGGCCGGACGCGCCGCCGCCATCGCCCGGGACAGGGCCCCCGCGTCCATCCGCTCGGCCTCGCCGAAGCCCCAGACCGGACCCGGCCAGGCCGGATCCCCGTGTCGTCGCCCGACCACATGCACGTGGAGTTGCGGGGTGACGTTCCCTAGGGCGCCAACGTTGAGTTTCTCCACCGCAAGGCCCAGGGCGGCGCCCAGGGCCCGGACGGCGTTTCCCGCCGCCACGATCTCCTCGACCAGGAGCCTGCGCTCCGCGGCGGTCAGGTCCTCGATCTCCCGCGCGCCGGAGACCTGGGGGATGAGGATCAGCCAGGGCCAACGGGCGTCGTCCTGCAGGCGGACATGGCAGAGAGGCAGTTCGTCCAGGGCGTGGGAGCCGGACAGAAAGGCGGGATCGATCTCGGGCATGACCCACAGTGGCCGCCCGCGCCCGGCCGCACAAGCGCCTGCAGCGTTGCAGGCCGGGGCGCTTCCGGCTAGGGAGCCTGCGACGCGGGGCGACCGCGGGAGCACACTCGGGAGACGAACCATGGCCAAGAAACCCCTCCGCGTGGCGGTCACCGGCGCGGCCGGCAACATCGGCTACGCCCTCCTGTTCCGCATCG
>JBJTFE010000198.1:0-6096 GCA_046093265.1 Phenylobacterium sp.
GCCGGCAGGCCGGACTTCGAGGCGGCGAGGACCAGGGCGTCCTTCTGCAGCCGGAAGGCGTCCGCGGAGAGATAGCCGCCGGAGCCGGCGGACCGCGCGACGACAATGACCTCAGGACGGCCGTCGCGGTCGATGTCGGCGAAATTCAGGGCCTCGAGCGTGCCGTCCCGGGGCCGCACGGCGCCGGCGATGAAGGCGTCGTAGGGGAAGGACGGGTCTCCCGCCTTGTAGAGCCGCAGGGCGTAGCTGCCGATGCTGCGCGGCTCGCCCTCGCCCTCGTCGGCGACGGCGTTGACCCCGAGGGTCGCATCCGACCCGTTCAGGACGATCCGGTTGAGGTCTGCGGCCCAGCTGGCGAAGGCGGCGAGGGCCAGGGCGGCTGCGAGGAGGGTGGTCCTAAGCATTTCAGGGTCTCTCAAAGTCAATTAGCCGGCGCGGTCGGCTGCGCCGTAGGTCAGGGCGACGAAGACGTCCTCGAGGCTCGGGTCCTCGGTGGAGACGTCGCGGACGGAAAGGCCCGCGGACCGGACGGCGGCCAGGACCTGCTCGACGCTGGACTGCCCGGTCCGGTAGGTCACGGCGAAGGCGCCGCCCGGGCGCAGGCGGGTCTCGAAGCCCGCGAGGGACGGCGCGGCCTCGACGGGCGCCTCCGGGGTCACCACGACGGCGCGGGTGTCGATCCGGCCCAGCAGGTCTCCGGTCGCCTCGCAGGCCACGACCTCGCCCCGGTTGATGATGGCGATCTGGTCGCAGAGTTCCTGCGCCTCTTCCAGGTAGTGGGTGGTCAGGACGATGGTCACGCCCTTCTGGTTCAGCTCGACTACATAGCGCCAGAGCTGCCGGCGCAGTTCGACGTCCACTCCGGCGGTGGGCTCGTCGAGGATCAGGACCGGCGGGTTGTGGGTCATGGCCTTGGCGACCATCAGGCGGCGCTTCATGCCGCCGGACAGCTGGCGCACATAGGCCTCGGCCTTGTCGGCGAGCCCCAGGGCGGTCAGCAGCTCCATGGACCGCCGCTCCTTCGGCGGCACGCCGTACATGCCGGCCTGGACCTCAAGGGATTCCCGGGGCGTGAAGAAGGGGTCCGCGGCGATCTCCTGGGGCACCACGCCGATGGCGGCCCGGGCGTCGCGCGGACGCTCGTCGATGTCGCGGCCCCAGATCTTGACCGTGCCGGAGGTCTTCCGCACCAGGCCGGCCAGGATGTTGATGAAGGTCGACTTGCCCGCCCCGTTAGGACCGAGGAGGCCGAAGACGGAACCGCGGGGCACCAGGAGGTCGACCCCCTTCAGGGCCTTCATCTCGGGCGTGGTCTTGGTCGCCGCATAGGTCTTGACCACGTTCCTGGCCTCGATGGCGTAGTCGGGCAGGCTCATGGCGACCTCCGGGGATGCGGCGCATTGACGGACAAAGGCGGGCTCGCATACCTAGAGCCTGCCCGGGTCACCGCCAAGCGTTCCCGGGGAGGGAGACCCCTTCCATGGCCCGTACGTCCGCACCCGCCGCCCCGTCCGCCGCGCCCGAGCCGGAGATCGTGCGCGTCCGCGCGCACCGCGTGGCGTGCGATGGCGTCGGCGGCGCCCTCGGCCATCCGCGCGTCTATCTCGATCTGGGTGTCGACGGGACGGTGGACTGCCCCTACTGCGACCGCCGGTTCGTCCTCGACCCGGGCCATGGCGACGGCGCGCCGGGCGTCTATGAGGTCTCGGGCGGTCACTGACGCGCCAACCGAGGATCGACCCGCCCGCCGGCGCCCTCTAGGATGGCGGCCATGAGCGACGCCCCCCTCCGCCTCTATCTCGTCGACGGCTCCGGCTTCATCTTCCGGGCCTTCCACGCCCTCCCGCCCCTGACGCGCAAGTCCGACGGCCTGCCGATCGGCGCCGTGTCCGGCTTCTGCAACATGCTGTGGAAGCTGCTGGTGGACATGAAGGCCCAGCCAGACGCGCCGACCCACCTGGCGGTGGTCTTCGACCAATCCGAGAAGACCTTCCGGAACCAGATCTACCCCGAGTACAAGGCCCATCGCCCGCCGGCCCCCGAGGACCTGGTCCCCCAGTTCCCCCTGGTGCGCGAGGCGACCCGCGCCTTCGGCGTCCACGCCCTGGAGCAGCCGGGCTTCGAGGCTGACGACCTGATCGCCGCCTATGCCCGCCAGGTCCGCGAGGCGGGCGGCCAAGTGACCATCATCTCCTCCGACAAGGACCTGATGCAGCTGGTGGGCGAGCGGGTCACCATGCTCGACACCATGAAGAACGTCCGGATCGGCCCCGAGCAGGTGGTGGAGAAGTTCGGCGTCCTCCCCGACAAGGTGGTGGAGGTCCAGGCCCTGTGCGGCGACCCCGTCGACAACGTTCCCGGCGCCCCCGGCATCGGGGTCAAGACCGCCGCCCTTCTGATCAACGAGTATGGGGACCTGGAGACCCTGCTCGCCCGGGCCGGCGAGATCCGCCAGGAAAAGCGCCGCCAGATCCTGCTGGAGCACGCCGACCAGATCCGTCTCTCCCGCCGCCTGGTCCAGCTGGACGACCTGGCGCCCCTGCCCTCGGCCCTCGAGGAACTGGCGGTGGCCGATCCCGACCCCGACGCCCTGGCCGCCTTCCTGCAGGAGATGGAGCTCAACACCCTGGGGCGCCGGGTGGCGGGCGCGCATCTGGCGGCCAAGGCCCAGACCGCCGCCAGCCAGACGGCCGAGGCCGAACCCGTCGACACCGCCGCCTACGCCTGTGTCCGCGACCTCCCCACCCTCGACGTCTGGATCGCCCGGGCCCGGGCGGCCGGGGTCATCGCCTTTGACACCGAGACGGATGCGCTCGGCTCGGCCACGGCGGGCCTGGTCGGCGTCTCCCTCGCCGTCGGCCCCGGAGAGGCCTGCTACCTTCCCCTGGCCCACGAGGCCGAGCCGGGCCTCGCCCTCGACGCCCCCGGCGACCTGACGCAGATCCCCCTCGCGGACGCCCTCGACCGGCTCCGGCCCCTGCTGGAGGACCCGTCGGTCCTCAAGGTCGGCCAGAACGCCAAGTACGATCTCGGCGTCCTGTCGCGTTACGGGATTTCCGTGGCGCCCATCGAGGACACCATGCTGATCAGCTACGTCCTGGAGGGCGGGCTGCACGGCCATGGCATGGACGAACTGTCGCGGCTGCACCTGGGCCACAGCCCCATCCCCTTCAAGCAGGTGGCGGGGACCGGCAAGGCGCAGAAGAGCTTCCGGCACGTGGCCCTGGAGCCGGCCACGGCCTACGCCGCCGAGGACGCCGACGTCACCCTGCGCCTCTACCGGGTCCTGCGGCCGCGCCTCCGGCAGGAGGGCCTGCTGACCGTCTACGAGACCCTCGAGCGGCCCCTGCCTCCGGTCCTGGCGGCCATGGAGAACGCCGGCGTCCGCGTCGACCCGGAGCGCCTGCGCCGGCTGTCCAATGATTTCTCCGTGCGGATGGGCGAACTGGAGGCCGAGGCGCACAGGCTTGCGGGACATCCGTTCAACCTGGGCAGCCCGAAGCAGGTGGGCGAGGTGCTCTATGGCCAGATGGGCCTGGAGTCCCGCCGGACCACCGCCACGGGCGCCCAGGGCACCGACGCCTCCGTGCTCGAGGAGCTGGCCGCCGAGGGGCACGAACTGCCCCGGGTCCTGCTCGACTGGCGCCAGCTGTCAAAGCTCAAGGGCACCTATACCGACGCCCTGGCGGCGGCCATCGCCCCGGCCACGGGTCGGGTGCACACCTCCTACGCCCTGGCCTCCACCACGACGGGCCGGCTGTCCTCCACCGACCCCAACCTCCAGAACATCCCGGTCCGGACGGAGGAAGGGCGCAAGATCCGCCAGGCCTTCGTGGCTGACCCGGGACACGTCCTGATCAGCGCCGACTACAGCCAGATCGAGCTGCGCCTGCTGGCCCATGTGGGCGACATCCCGCAGTTGAAGGACGCCTTCGCCAGGGGGATGGACATCCACGCCATGACGGCCTCGGAGGTCTTCGGCGTTCCCATCGAGGGCATGCCCGCCGAAACCCGCCGACGGGCCAAGGCCATCAACTTCGGCATTGTCTACGGCATCTCCGCCTTCGGCCTCGCCGCCCAGCTGTCGATCCCCCGGGATGAGGCGGCGGACTATATCCGCACTTATTTCGAGCGCTTCCCCGGCATCCGCGCCTACATGGACCAGGCCCGGGAGACCGCCCGTCGACAGGGCTATGTCACCACCCTCTTCGGGCGCAGGGTCCACATCCCGGCGGTCCACGCCCGCAGCCAGGCCGAGCGCGCCTTCGGCGACCGGGCGGCGATCAACGCGCCCCTGCAGGGCGCCTCTGCGGACATCATCCGGCGGGCCATGATCCGCATGCCGGGCGAGCTGGCCGCCGCCGGCCTGAAGACCCGGATGCTCCTGCAGGTGCACGACGAACTCATCTTCGAGGCGCCGGAAAGGGAGGCCGCAACCGCCCCGGAGGTCATCCGCCGGGTGATGGCGGCGGCGCCCCTGCCAGGCGTGGCGCTCAGCGTCCCCCTGCTGGTCGACGTCCGCGCCGCGGCCAACTGGGATGATGCGCATTGATCCGGTATCGTCATACGCCTGACGCGCGCACCGGGTCTGCTCCGGGCGCTTGCCTGACCCCAGCCCTGCGGAACCTCGCCATGCTCCGGAATTCCCTTCTCCCGGCCGTCCTGGGACTGGCGCTCGCCGTCCCCGCGGCGGCCCACGAAACCGGGGCGACTCACGCCCCCCACGGCTACGGCCGGGACTGGCTGGCCGGTGATCACCATGTCCACTCCCAGTTCAGCGTCGACTGGAAGCCCGGCCCTGACCCGTCGGCGCCCCCCGAGCCCGTGATCGGGGGAGACTCAAGCAACACCATCCCGACCAACGCCCGCATGGCGCGGAAGTTCGGCCTGTCCTGGATGGCCGCGACTGACCATGGCGGACCGAATCACTCCCGCGTCAGCCGGGAGCTCGCCTACCCGGAAGTCCTCAAGGCCCGCGGGGAGGTCCCGGACCTGATCCTGTTCTTCGGACTGGAGCTGAACACCCCGGGCGCGGACCATTCCAGCATCGTCGTGCCCACCTCGCCTCAGGAGCGCGAGGACCTCACGGACCTTGAGCGCCGCTTCGACAAGTTCGAGACCTGGCCGATCGATCCGGCCCGGGACACGGAGGGCCGGATGGTCGAGGCCCTGACCTACATGAAGGCCCTGCCCCGGCCGCCGGTGGTGATCGCCCACCACCCGTCACGATCCGCCAAGGGCCTGGGCCAGTATGGCCAGACCGCCCCAGCGGAGCTCCGCGACTGGAACGACGCCGCCCCGGCCGTCTCGGTGGGCATGGAGGGCGCCCCGGGCCACCAGGCCGGCGGGCTCAACCCGGACGGCTCCCCGCGGACCAGCGAAAGCCGCGGCGCCTATCGCCAGCACCCCACCTATGGCGGCTTCGACCAGATGACCGTCCGGGTCGGCGGCTTTTGGGACTCCATGCTGGGCGAGGGCCGTCGCTGGTGGATCACGGCCAGCTCGGATTCCCACCGCCACTACACCGACGGGGGCATTGATTTCTGGCCCGGCGAATACGCCAAGACCTACGTCCTGGCGCGGAAGACCCCGGATGACATCCTCGACGGGCTCCGAAATGGGCGAGTCTTCGTCACCACGGGGGATCTTGTCTCCTCCGTCGACCTCGAGGTCCGACCCGTGGCCCGGGGCGCATCGGCGGCCGGGATCGGCGGCGAGGTGACCGTCTCGAAGGGCCAGGATGTCCGCATCACCCTGCGGGTCCGCGATCCCGCCGGCGAGAACTTCGGCGGGCGGTCCCCGGAGGTGAAGCGGATCGACCTGATCCGGGGCGACCTGACCGGCCCCGCGCCCAGCCGCTCGGCCGACGAGAACCCCACGACCCGGGTCGAGCGACGCTTCACCCCCGCCGACTGGGTGCGGGAGGGCGAGGTCATCACCCTCACCACCACCCTGCGCAACGTCCAGACCTCAGGCTACATCCGCCTTCGCGGAACCGGGACCGACGAGTCCGAGCCGGCGATGGACGTCCCGGGCGAGAACCCCTGGGACGACCTGTGGTTCTACGCCAACCCGGTCTTCATCCGGGTGAAGTGA
>JBJTFE010000199.1:0-5017 GCA_046093265.1 Phenylobacterium sp.
CCGGATCATCGCCGAGCTGGGCCATCGGCTCGAGGAAGAACTGAAGGTCTTCCTGGGTGTAGCCGAACGCCTGCTGGCGACCGAGCACGTGCTGCAGGACATCAATATCCTCATCCTCTCCGACCGCGCCGTGTCGGCCGAACGCATACCCGTGCCGGCGCTGCTGGCGCTTTCGGCCGTCCACCACAAGCTTGTGCGGCAAGGCCTCCGGATGCAGGTCGGGCTCGTTGTCGAAACTGGCGAGGCCCGTGAAGTGCATCACTTCTGCACGCTCGCCGGCTATGGCGCCGAGGCTGTGAACCCCTACCTCGCCTTCGAGACCCTGGAGCAGATCCGCCAGCGTGAGGGGCTCAAGCTTTCCGCAAAGGAGGTCAAGAAGAACTACATCAAGGCCGTGGGCAAAGGCATCCTCAAGGTGATGTCCAAGATGGGCATCTCGACCTACCAGTCCTATTGCGGCGCGCAGATTTTCGATGCCGTCGGCCTGTCCAGCGAGTTCATTGAGGCCTACTTCACGGGCACGGCCACCACCATTGAAGGCGCTGG
Organism: Phenylobacterium sp.; assembly: GCA_046093265.1. Lineage (GTDB taxonomy): Bacteria > Pseudomonadota > Alphaproteobacteria > Caulobacterales > Caulobacteraceae > Phenylobacterium. Next base: position 547 of record JBJTFE010000199.1, read on the forward strand.
CCTGGTGCAGATCGCCGAGGAAACCGTCCGCCGGCATCGCGATGCCTATGGCGACTCGCCGATCTACGCCGACATGCTCGATGTGGGCGGGACCTACGCCTTCCGCCTTCGCGGCGAGACCCACGCCTGGACGCCGGAGTCCGTCTCCCGACTGCAGCACGCCGTGCGCGGCAACCTGCCGGACGAGTACCGGGCCTTCGCCCAGTCGATCAACGACCAGTCCGAACGGCGCCTGACGCTTCGCGGCCTGATGCGCTTCCGCTCCGCCGACACCCCGCTCAGCCTCGACGAGGTCGAGCCGGCGTCGGAGATCGTCAAGCGGTTCGCCACCGGGGCCATGAGCTTCGGTTCGATCAGCCGCGAGGCGCACACCAACCTCGCCATCGCCATGAACCGGATCGGCGGCAAGTCGAATACCGGCGAGGGCGGCGAGGAGGCGGACCGCTTCAAGCCCTTGGCCAACGGCGACTCCCTCCGCTCGGCGATCAAGCAGGTGGCCTCCGGGCGCTTCGGCGTGACCGCCGAGTACCTGGTCAACGCCGACGACATCCAGATCAAGATGGCCCAGGGCGCCAAGCCCGGGGAGGGAGGCCAGCTGCCCGGGTACAAGGTCGACGCCAACATCGCCAGGGTCCGGCATTCCACGCCCGGTGTCGGCCTGATCAGCCCTCCGCCGCACCATGACATCTACTCGATCGAGGACCTGGCCCAGCTCATCCACGACCTGAAGAACGTCAACCCGGCGGCTCGTATCTCCGTGAAGCTGGTTTCCGAGGTGGGCGTTGGCACGGTGGCGGCCGGCGTGGCCAAGGCCCGCGCCCACCAGGTCACCAGCTCCGGCTATGAAGGCGGGACGGGGGCCTCGCCCCTTACCTCCCTGACGCACGCGGGTTCGCCCTGGGAAATCGGTCTTGCCGAGACTCAGCAGACGCTTCTGCTCAACGGCCTGCGTTCGCGCATCGCCGTTCAGGCGGACGGGGGTCTGCGGACGGGCCGGGACGTCGCGGTCGCCGCCCTGCTGGGGGCCGATGAATTCGGCTTCGCCACAGCGCCGCTGATCGCCTCGGGCTGCATCATGATGCGCAAGTGCCACCTCAACACCTGCCCGGTGGGGGTCGCCACCCAGGATCCCGTGCTTCGGGCCCGTTTCACGGGTCAGCCGGAACATGTGATCAACTACTTCTTCTTCGTCGCCGAAGAGCTTCGCCAGATCATGGCCGAGCTCGGCTTCCGGACAGTGTCGGACATGGTCGGTCGGGTGGATCGTCTCGACATGCAGCCGGCTGTCGATCACTGGAAGGCCGCCGGGGTCGATCTGTCGCGCATCCTGCATGACGGGGCGGCCCGCGACAGGGCGGTGCTGAACAACCAGGACCGTCAGGAGCATGGGCTGGAAAAGGCCCTCGACCAGCAGTTGATCGGCGACTGCGCCGAGGCGCTGGAAGGTCGCGGCCCGGTCCGGGGAACCTACGCGGTTCGGAACATCAACCGGACGGTCGGCGCCATGCTGTCGGGCGAGGTCGCCCGTCGCCATGGCCACGCCGGCCTGCCGGATGGGTCCATCAGCCTCTCCTTCACCGGCCAGGCCGGCCAGAGCTTCGGCGCCTTTGCGGCCCGGGGCCTGACGCTGGAGTTGACCGGCGACGGTAACGACTACGTCGGCAAGGGCCTTTCGGGAGGCCGGGTCATTGTCCGTCAGCCCGCTGGCGCGCTCCGTGACCCCACCGCCAACATCATCGTCGGAAACACGGTGCTCTACGGGGCCATCGCCGGCGAAGCCTACATCGAAGGGGTCGCCGGCGAGCGCTTCGCGGTCCGCAACTCCGGGGCCGTGGCCGTGGTCGAGGGGGTGGGAGACCATGGCTGCGAGTACATGACGGGGGGTGTCGTCGTGGTGCTCGGCGATACGGGACGCAACTTCGCCGCCGGCATGTCTGGCGGCGTGGCCTATGTCTTTGATCCCACCCAGCGGTTCCCGCTTCTGTGCAATCCGGCCATGGTGGACCTGGAACGTATTGATCCCGCGATCGGCGGCGAGGCGGGCCGTCCCAGCCAGCGGTCCCCGTCTGTCGAGGATTCCGGCATGGGCGACATGCTCGCCCATGATGCCGAGCGTCTCCGGATCCTGGTCGAGCGCCACCTGCTGCATACTGGCTCGCGCCGGGCCGCACAGATCCTCGAAGCCTGGGACCTGTCCCTCGGCCAGTTCTGGAAAGTGATGCCCAAGGATTACCGCCGGGCCCTCACGGACCTCGCCGCCGCCCGTCGGGCCGGCGCCGCGGTCGCGGCAGAGTAAGGAGCCGACACAGGGGAAAGCCGACCGGTTTCCTGGAGGTCGCCCGCCGCGACCGCGACTACCAGCCGCCCCAGGAGCGGCTCCGCAGCTACCGGGAGTTCGTCAATCCGCTGCCGACCCCTGAGCTTGTCGCACAGGCGTCGCGCTGCATGGATTGCGGGATTCCGTTCTGTCACAACGGCTGTCCGGTGAACAACCAGATCCCGGACTTCAACAACCTCGTCTATCGCGAGCAGTGGAAGGCCGCTCTGGACAACCTATTGTCCACCAACAACTTTCCTGAGTTCACAGGCCGCATCTGCCCTGCACCCTGCGAGGCGTCCTGCACCCTGAACATCCAGGACACGCCGGTCACCATCAAGACGATCGAGTGCCAGATCATCGACCGGGGCTGGGAAGAGGGCTGGATCACGCCGCAAATGACCCCGCGGGGCACCGGCAAGCGGGTCGCCGTGGTGGGTTCTGGCCCCGCGGGTCTGGCCTGCGCCCAGCAGTTGGCCCGGGCCGGGCACGCCGTGACGGTCTTCGAGAAGAGCGACCGCATTGGCGGTCTGCTCCGCTATGGCATTCCGGACTTCAAGATGGAGAAGCATCTCATTGACCGGCGGGTCGCCCAGATGGAAGCGGAGGGCGTCATCTTCCGCACCAGCTTCGAGGTGGGGGTCAATGTCTCCGTCCAGCGCCTGATGGATGACTACGAGGTCCTGGTCATGGCCGGCGGCGCCGAGGCGCCCCGCGATCTCGAGATCGAGGGCCGGGAACTGGGCGGAATCCATTTCGCCATGGACTTCCTGACCCAGCAGAACAAGCGGGTGGCGGGCGACGACGAACTGCGCGCGGCGCCCACCGGCGCCATCTCTGCCACCGGCAAGCATGTGGTGGTGATCGGCGGCGGCGACACCGGGTCCGACTGCATCGGCACTTCCAACCGCCATGGCGCCGTTTCGATCACCCAGCTGGAGATCATGCCCCGGCCGCCTGAGATCGAGAACAAGGCCCTGACCTGGCCCGACTGGCCGCTTCGGCTGCGCACGTCGTCCAGCCACCAGGAAGGCTGCGACCGGGAGTTCGCCGTCGCCACCCGGCGCGCCATCGGCTCCAACGGCCGGGTTGAAGCCCTGGAATGCGTCCGTCTGGAGTGGGTTACAGGCCCCGACGGTCGCCAGCATATGCAGGAAGTGGCCGGCAGCGAATTCCGGATCAAGGCTGACCTCGTCCTCCTCGCCATGGGTTTCGTGGGTCCCCGCAGGACCGAGCTGACGGAACAGGCGGGCGTCGAGTTCGACTTTCGGGGTGCGGTCCAGGCCGACACGGTCTCCTATAGGACCTCGACCCCCGGTATCTTCGCCTGCGGCGACATGCGCCGCGGTCAGTCCCTGGTGGTCTGGGCCATCCGCGAGGGACGCCAGTGCGCTTATGCAGTGGACGCCCACCTCATGGGAACCTCGAGACTGCCCCGCTGATCCGAAGGCGTTGGCGCAGGGTGTCCGGGCGGTCTAGGCTGCGCGGATGATCGCCCGTGTTCCGCATGTCCTGGTCACCGGATCCACCCGCGGCATAGGAGCCTCGGTGGTCGAGGCGCTCGTCGCGCGTGAGGCCCGGGTGATCGGGCATGGCCGATTGGCCGGCGATGCGGTCCTGGCCGGAGATCTTGCTGCGCCTGGCGCAGGGGCCCGCCTCTGGGATGAAGCCCTCGGTCGACTGGACGGCCGGATCGACGTGCTGGTCAACAATGCGGGGATCTTCGAGCCTGCATCTATCGACTTCCCCGATGACGAGTGGGACGCTGCGTGGGACCGGACTCTCCGGGTCAACCTCCGGGCTGCAGCAGACCTTTCCCGTCTCGCCGTCCGCCATTTCCTCGACCGGCCCGGAGGAGGGCGGATCGTCAATGTCGCCAGTCGCGCGGCCTATCGGGGAGATTCCCCGGCCCACTGGCACTACGCCGCCTCCAAGGCTGGCATGGTCGCCATGACCAAGTCCATCGCCCGGGGCTTCGCCGCCCGGGGCGTGCTGGCCTTTGCGGTCTGTCCGGGCTTCACTCTGACGGGAATGGCGGACGACTACCTGGCCAGCCGGGGCGGCGAGACGTTGCTTGCCGACATCCCCCTCGGCCGCGTCGCCGACCCGGAGGAGGTCGCCGCCGCCGTCGCCTTCCTCACCCTCGATGCGCCG
>JBJTFE010000200.1:0-17448 GCA_046093265.1 Phenylobacterium sp.
CTGCTATAGCCGCCCCGCCGGAAGGGTGGCCGAGTGGTTTAAGGCAGCGGTCTTGAAAACCGCCGTGGGTGAAAGCCCACCGTGGGTTCGAATCCCACCCCTTCCGCCAGGCAACTTGCTAGTAAGTTGATATAAGACCACACTTTATCACGGACGCCGCTCGGTCCCTCTTCGTGTCCCTACGCGGACCGGTGAAGGGGCTTAGTGCTTCGCCATCGTTTGCGTCACATGCTTGGTCAGGTCCTTGCTGACTTGGCATCAGCCCTGCACGGTTGAACCGCCCCGGGTTTGCCGGAGGCCTCAACTCCTGAGAGGAAGAGGCCATGACAAGCAAGACGACGAACAAGTTCTCACCCGAGGTTCGCGAGCGTGCGGTTCGGATGGTGCTGGATCACGAACGGGATCATCCGTCGCGCTGGGCGGCCGTGGTTTCGATTTCCGAGAAGATCGGCTGCGTGCCGCAGACCCTGCATGAGTGGGTGAAGAAGGCGGAGGTCGATGCCGGCAAGCGGGCGGGTGTCCCGAGCGACGTGGCCGAGCGAGTGAAGGCGCTGGAGCGGGAGAACCGCGAGCTGCGTCAGGCCAACGAGATCCTGCGCAAGGCGTCAGCCTATTTTGCCCAGGCGGAGCTCGACCGCCCGTTCAAGCGATGATCGCCTTCATCGACGATCACCGGAAGGCCTATGGGGTCGAGCCGATCTGCAAGGTCCTGCCGATCGCCCCATCCACCTACCACGAGCGCCAGGCTCAGCGGCGTGATCCGGCCCGGCTGTCGGCGCGGGCGCGCCGGGACCTGGAGCTGAAGCCGCAGATCGCCCGGGTCTTCGCCGAGAACTTCGCGGTCTACGGCGTGCGCAAGATCTGGCGGCAGATGCGGCGCGAGGAGATTTCCCTCGCGCGCTGCACGGTGGAGCGGCTGATGCGCCAGATGGGCCTGCGAGGGGTGATCCGGGGCAAGCCGGTGCGCACGACGATCAGCGACAAGGCCGCGCCGTGTCCGCGCGATCACGTGAACCGCCAGTTCCACGCGCCGGCCCCGGACCGCCGGTGGCTGTCGGACTTCACCTACGTCGCCACATGGGCAGGCTTCGTCTACGTCGCCTTCGTGATCGACGCCTACGCCCGGCGGATCGTCGGCTGGCGCGCCAGTCGCACGGCACAGGCCAGCTTCGTGCTCGACGCCCTCGAGCAGGCGCTTCACGACCGCCGGCCGGCTCACCGGGCGGGCCTGATCCACCACTCCGATCGCGGGTCGCAATACGTGTCCATCAAGTACACCGAGCGCCTGGCCGAGGCTGGCATCGAACCCTCGGTCGGCAGCGTCGGCGACAGCTATGACAACGCCTTGGCCGAGACGATCAACGGCCTCTACAAGGCCGAAGTCATTCATCGCCGTGGCCCGTGGCGATCCTTCGAAGCCGTCGAGTTCGCCACGCTGGAATGGGTCGACTGGTTCAACAACCGACGCCTCCTCGAGCCCATCGGCAACATCCCCCCCGCCGAAGCCGAAGCTGCCTACTATGCCATGCTGGCCGAACAGCCCCTGGCCGCGTAACTTAAGCCAAAAGGCCTCCGGCAAACCCGGAGCGGTTCATTCCTACTCATCATCAGGACATGAAGCTCTATGTTTATGCGAACCCGGAGGACGCATGCGCGGCAAGACGCTGGCCGTAGCGCCCCTCCTTCCAGCACCTTCGGCGACGGTTCTACGGCCGACGCCTTTCGTTTCTCCGATCTCTTCCATCTGACGCGTCGGCCCGACAGCGAGACGCCGCTTGCCGTCGCGCGGATCAGACGGTTCCTCTCCTACTACCGGCCGCACATTCCGCTGCTCCTAGCGGACTTGGCTTGCGCCGTGATCGTGGCCATCACCGCCTTGGCCCTGCCGCTCTGCGCCCACCAGGTCACTCGACAGCTAGCTGCCCTAAACAACGTGCCGGCGGCCCTGGCCGGCATTTACGCCGTGGGCGGATTGATGCTGGCCCTACTGGCGGTCCAGGCGGTGAGCACCCTGTTCGTCGACTATCAGGGCCATGTGATGGGAGCGAAGATGGAGAGCGCCCTAAGGCGTGATGTGTTCGAACACTGCCAGAAGCTGTCATTCGGCTTTTACGACCGCATACGGGTCGGGCAGTTGATGAGCAGGATAACCAACGACCTTTTCTCGCTAGGGGAGCTCTACCATCACGGGCCCGAGGATCTCGCGATCTCCATCCTAAAGTTTGCCGGCGCGACCCTGATACTTGCGCAGCTGGATGGACCGCTCACCGTCCTGGTCGTGGTCGTAATCCCTTTCGCCGTCGCCTACTCGCTGCACTACAGCGGCCGAATGAATCGCGCCCTGAAGCTCAGCCGGGCGCAGATCGGGGCGATCAATGAGCGGGTGGAGGATTCCCTGGCGGGCATCCGGGTGGTGAAGTCGTTCGCCAACGAAGACTTGGAGAACCGTCGGTTCGAAGCGGAAAACGCGAGGTTCCTGGAGAGCCGGCGCGCCGGCTATTGGAGCGAGGCCTTTTTCTCAGTGGGCACCACCACCTTTCCTCAATTGATCACAGTGGCGGTAATCGTTGTGGGTGCCTTGCGGGTCGCCCAGGCTAAGCTCGAGGTGGGCGACATGCTCACCTTCCTGCTCTGCGTGGCGGTCCTGGTGGACCCGGTGCAGCGGCTGGCGAACTTCGTGCGCCTTTGGCAGCAAGGTCGTACCGGGTTCGACCGTGTGATGGAGATCCTCGAGACCGTGCCGGACATCCAGGACCGGCCCGGCGCCGTCACAATTGCGCGCGCGCGGGGGTCTATCAGCTTCCGCAATGTCGGCTTCCGCTACGACGAAGACGGGCCGCACGTGCTGCGGGACCTCAACCTAGATATCCGGGTCGGCGAATTCGTGGCCCTGGTCGGGCCCTCAGGGGTGGGAAAGAGCACCCTGTGCGCCCTCATCCCGCGCTTCTACGAGGCGCGCACAGGCGCGATTCTGGTGGACGGAACGGACGTGCGGGACATCCGGTTGGACTCGCTGCGACGAAACATCGGAGTGGTACAGCAGGACGTCTATCTGTTCGCCGGCACGGTGGCGGAGAACATCCTCTATGGCCGACCCGAGGCGACTGCGGCTGAGGTCGCATCGGCCGCAAAGGCGGCCTTTGCCGACGAGTTCATTCGGGCCCTGCCGAACGGCTACGACACCGACATCGGCCAGCGCGGGGTAACGCTCTCCGGCGGCCAGAAGCAGAGGCTGACCATCGCCCGGGCCTTCCTGAAGGATCCGCCGATCCTGATCTTCGACGAGGCGACCTCCGCCCTCGACAACGAGAGCGAACGCGCTGTGCAATCGGCCCTCGCGGAGCTGGCGCGGCGACGCACCACGCTGGTGATTGCGCACCGCCTCTCGACCGTGCGCAACGCTGACCGCATTCTGGTGCTCACAGAGCAGGGGGTCGTCGAGCAGGGCGACCACGATTCTTTGATCGCAGCTAACGGCGCTTACGCCGGGCTCTACCGGATGCAGGCGAGCCTGTAGGCCAACAGCATGAAGAAAGGGAGTTCGCCATCAGGCTCTCTCCACCACCACTCCCCTGTCGCGAACCTGCAAACTCGCGACCGCAGGTGCGCAAAGCCCCCGGTCGTCGCGCCATTTTCCAGATGCCGTGCGAACATCGGAGACCGGCGTAAGGGGCCAAGGCGGTCTCTGGACGCAATTTGTCTCTGAGCACCCGAACCTCGCCCTCGGCAGTTCAGGGTCAGATAAGCCTGCGGTTAGAGCGTTTTCGGCGGCCGAACGGCGCCGCGATATAGCTCCTGACGCCGCTGATGGCGTCAGTGATGGCGGCGGTCAGCGACAGCGAGCCTGCGCCAGGCCATCCCGATCCCGCAGATGATCAGGGCCGCGCTGGACGCCGCCCGAGGTGAGACGTTCGCGACTAGCCGTTCGCGACCGCGGCCCTGAGCGCTTCGATCCGCCGACCATCGGCCGGATGGGTCGAGAGAACCTCAGGGGGCCGACCCTGGCTGCGCGCCGCCCGCGCCATACGCTCCCAGAAGGTCACTGCCGCTGCAGGGTCCATGCCGGCCTTGCGCATCAGGTCGACACCGATGCGGTCGGCCTCGAGCTCCTGACGTCGGGCGTAGGGCAGGATCACGCCGAACTGGGCGCCCAGGCCCAACGCCGCACCCACCTCGTCGGCGAACCGGGCGTTCTCGCCGCTCTACATCACCAGCTGGGCCAGGGTGACCCCGGCCTGAGCCGCCAACTGATGGCTGACCCGCTCGGCCGGATGGCGCGCCAGGATATGCCCGATCTCATGGCCCAGAACGGAGGCGACCTCATCATCGCTGCGCGCCACGTCCAGCAGCCCCCTGAAGAAGCCCACCCGTCCGTTGGGCAGCACGAAGGCATTGAGCTCCGGCGACTCCAGCACGGTGAAGGACCATTTCAAGTCGGGCCGGTTTGCGGCCAGAGTCAGCGGCCGACCGATCCGGGCCAACCGCGCCTGAACGTCGGGGTCGCGGACGGGCGGCGCCTGCGCAACGATCTCAGCCCAGGGCGCATCGGCCATCTCTGCAAGCTGGCTGTCGGACACGAACACCAGCTGTCGCCGGCCCGTCGCGGCGTTCTCGCTGCACCCCGCAAGGCTGACCGCCGCCAGCGCCGCCAGAAGCCCGCGTCGGGACGGCCGCGCATCACAGAAGCCGCACATCGGCCAACCTCAGAGGATGAACTTCGACAGGACCGAGTGCGCGCCAGATCGCTGATGCGCTCAGGGTCTCGGCGTTCTTCATGTCCGCCCAAGAGCTGTCAAGGCGAGAGGTCGCCCCGCGTGTGGAGGGTGAGAGCTTCGGTATTGTCAGGCAAACGACAAGATGTCTCCAGAGGGGGTGCTGACATCCGTGGACGGCCCCTGCCCTGCAAGCGTGAAGTGGGGTCAACGTTGAGATCTGTCCGGCCGGGGCTGTGTCATGTCTGGAAACCACGTTCCCGCCCACGGTATTTCGTCTGCTCACCAACCATCTCCGCCACTGGGAGGATCCCCCTGCGGGCGCCGCTGCAGCCGCAGTTTCTCGATAACAGCCGGGGCCAGGTCGAGATGGGGGCTCGCCTGCCCGGATCCAAGCTTGCGCGGCCAGCCCCATGCCTTGGCGACGGCGAGGGCCTGGAGGTCGTCGAAGGAGAGGCCTGAGCGGAGGAGGCCCCCGGAAGCCCGGCTCCAGCCACAAGGCGCGCGTCACGTGGAGGTAGACGGCGTCGCGGGGAACCGGTCCCTTGTGCGGGGTCCCGAAGTGGACCGGGGGACGGCCATCCTTGTGAGGGAAACACCCGCGTCTTGCCAAGTCGGCCCCGAGCGGCGCACACAATAGGGGACCAATTCCGGATCGGAGGACGAGTGATGGGTTCGATCAGGGTTCTGTTGCTGGCGGGCGTGATCGCCGGCTTCGCTGGCGGGGCGGCGCTGGCCGCAGGGTCGGGTGGCGGCGGCGGTATGAGCCTGCCGTCGGAAAGCGGACCCAGCTATGACCCCGCCGAGGAACACGCCAAGGCCCTCGCGGCGCTCGACGCGCGCGATTTCAAGGCCGCCGCCCGATCGGCCCAACGGGTGACCGATGCGGTGCCACAGAATCTCGACGGCTGGAAGCTCCTGGGCGCCGCCCAGACAGGCGCCGAGAACTGGAAGGGCGCCCGGCGAGCCTACGAACGGGCTGTCAAGATTGCGCCCGACGACCTCAACGCCCGGGGCGGCCTGGGCATGGCGCTCGCCCGGCTCAAGGATCCCAAGGCCCGGGACCAGCTGGACTGGCTCAAAGCCAGGTCAGCGAGCTGCGGAGCGGGTTGCAACGCAGAGCTGCTGCGAAGCCTCACGGCGGAGCTGGAGAGGGCCCTCGCCGAGCCGACTGCACCCAGTGCTCGGCTGGACCAACCGCTGATCCTCGCCGACGCGGGCGACGCCGCCTATCTCGACGCCGTGGGTCTGATCAACGAAGGTCGCTATGAAGTCGCCCTGGCCAGACTCGACGCCGCCCGCGCGGCCTTCGGGCCCCACCCGGACGTGCTGACCTATCAGGGCTTCGCACACCGCAAGCTCGGCCGGTTCGACGTGGCGGAGGGCTTCTATCGACAGGCGCTGGCAGCGGCGCCGGATCATCGGGGCGCCCTGGAATACTATGGCGAGCTCAAGGTCGAGCGTGGCGATCTGGTCGGCGCGCGGCGGATGCTAGCCCGGCTGGAACGGGCCTGCACCTATGGATGCGCCGAGGCTGAGACGTTACGGTCATGGATCGACGCAGGCGGCGGGCCCGGACGCTGAGCCGGATCCGCTCGGCGATCGGGCTCACTCTGGCGCTGACCGCGTCAGGGGCGATCGCGTCCGACACGCCGACGCCGCTGCGCGCCATGGCCTGGCTCGCGCCCGGCGCCGACCTCGCCGCGGCGCTGGGTCGTCAGCCGACAGAATGCCTCCTCAAACCTGACGATCCGGCCCTGGCCCGTTCGATAGAGATCGGCCGTGCGGCGTTCCGCGACCCGCTGCTGCTGGGCGGTCAGGCGGCGCGCGCCGGTCTGTCCTGTGAGAGCTGCCATGCCGGCGGACGTGATAACCCGTACTTTCGCTTCCCCGGCCTGTCGGGCGGGTCCGGAACGGCGGACGTGACCACCTCCCTGTTTTCCAGGGTGCGTGGGAATGGTGTGCTTGATCCGAAGCCCATACCCGATCTCGCCGGACCCCGCGCGGCGTTGAAGACGCCGGCCACGGCGCTGCCGGCCTTCATCCGCGGGCTGGTGGTGGAGGAGTTCGACGGCGCCGAGCCGCCCGCTGCTGTTCTCAAGGGACTGAGCGACTATGTAACCGCCCTCGACCCCGCCGCCTGCTCATCGGCCCGCGATGAGCCGGTGAGCCTGGCCGGCCATCTCGCAGACGTCCGCCGCGCACTCGCAGCCGCCGCCACCTCGACCGATCCGCTGACCGCCGAGCGGATGGTCGGCGCGGCGCGGGCGGCCCTGTTTCGGATTGACGAACGCTACCAAGCCCTTCCCGCCGAGACCCGAGCTTTGCGGGCCGCCGCCCGCCGTCTCGCGGCGCTTCAGGCCGCCGCCCGCACCGGGGCGCCCGACCTCGATCAAGGCATCGAAATCTGGTTGACGGAATCTCAGTATCTGGAGCGCCGTCTCGCCGCTCGCGAAGCCCAAAGCCTCTATGTCCCGGCCCATCTGACCCGCTTGCGGCGAGACCGCCCCTGACGGTCGTTGGTACCTCCTTGTCGACGCAGCTGGCCGCCAGTTGACTTGCAAAACGCAAGTGAATAGCCTCGCACCATGCTTGGCAAGACCCCCTTGCGCTCCACCTGTCCGATCAATGCGCTGGTCGAATCGATCGGCGACCCCTGGAGCCTGCTGATCCTCCGGGACGTGGTCTTGCGGCGCCGTTTTCGATACTCGGATTTCCAGAGGTCAGACGAAGGCATAGCAACCAACATCCTGTCGGAGCGGCTGAAGCGGCTGGTGCGAGATGGCTTTCTTGAGCGGCGCCCGGACCCCCGGGACCGGCGGTCCAGCCTCTTTCTTCCGACGGATCGGACCCTTGACCTGATCCCCCTGCTGTTCGCCGCCATGGCGTGGAGCGCGCGACACGAGCCCGCAGCGGAGATTCCCGCAGGGGTCCTGGAAGCCTATCAGCACGACCCTCTCGGAACCGCAGCCCGGCTGGTTTCTGACATCCGACAGATCCGGGAAGGACTCACCGCATGATCTTCACTGTCTACGGTCTTGCCGCTGGAATCGTCGTGGGTTGCACCCTCTTTTTCCGCCGACGGAGCCGTTTCCTGGCCGTCATCTTCCCGCTCTGGTTTGTGCTCGCCGTCGTGATCGATCAAGCGGGCGTCTTTCCTGTGGCTGGAACCTGGGTGGCCGGCGATTTCCTCCGGTTCGTGATTTTCGGCGCTCTGATGTCCCTCCCGATCATCGGGTACGCGGCGCTGCCGGTGCTGGCCCCGGAGGCAAGGGCGGCGCTTTCCGCCGCGCCCCTGTGGGGTCTCGCCGGTCTTCAGATCTACCGCATCGGCGGCGTCGCGTTCTTTTTCGCACTGCAGGACGGACTCATGCCCGCGGTCCTGGCGCTCTCGGCCGGGATCCTGGATGTCTTCATCGCGGTCTCCGCCCTGGGTGTGGCCTACCTCCTTCGACGCGGCCTTGGCCACAGGACGGCCATCGCCTGGAGCCTGCTTGGCCTGATCGACTTCGCGGTGGCGATCCTGCTGGTGGCGGGGTCAATTCTCGGGCTGCTGGCCCTGTCGCCGGCGCCGTCCGCGATCGGGCAGTCGCCCTTCGTTCTGATCTCTTTGTTCCAGCTCCCGCTGGCGGTGATCGTTCACATCGAGATTCTGCGCCGGCTACGGCGGCCAGGGACGGCTCATTGAAGCCCCGTCCCTGGCCGTTCGAAGATCGGGCCTGCCGGTAGCCCTCCCCTAGGCGGTGCGGCGAAGGCCGCGCCAGAGGAAGAGAAGGCCCAGGGCCATGAACCAAAGCTGGATTCCGGTGGTCGACAGAACGATCGAGACCGGCGGTGCGATACCGAAGAGCTCCAGGCCGGGCAGAGCGACAAGCACGCCGGCTGCGAGACCCGTCAGGCCCGCCCAGGCCGGGAGCTGACGGTCGCGCAGGATCAAAAGGCTGACGGAGATCGCCCATATCGCCGCAAAGCCTGCAACGCCTAGCGCTTCGCCTATGGCGCCTCCCCAGGTGTTGACGGCGCCTTGGGTCGCTTCGATGGTGGTGCGGGCCTCCGCCGAGAGCCCCGGAGCGGAATGGGCCTCGGCCAGGGCGACGCTGCCGGTCAGCCAGCGAATGATCCCGATCGCCCGGGCGAGGGCCGAAGCTGCCGCGGCGCCCAGGGCTATCAGGCCGAGAACACCCAGCGGGCCGGCGCGCGAGGCCAGACGAATGGTCAGGGCGCCCGTGACCAGAAAGAGCAGCGAGTAGCCGAGATAGAGCCCGTAACCCAACCGGACGGCGTCGATCTGCTCAAGGAGCAGGGGCAGCATCTTCGCGGGAGGATAGTCGAGGCTGTCCGGCCACTGGATCGCCCCGCCGAGGACGACCATGGGTGCGAATATGCTGAAGCCCTGGAGCAGCAGGACGACGCCGGCGACGATGTAAAGGGTGCGGGAGGAAGGAGCGGCGGCAAGGTCTGAGGAGGTCATGGGTCGGGCCTTGTTTGAGGGTGGGGTCACGAAAAAGACGGCTGGGCCAGGGCGGCCGCCGCTGGACGATCCGCATCGAGGCCAAGGTCGATGAGGGCCTGCCGGAGCGCCTTGCGCGGAGCGGTTTCGGGCAGCGGCCCCAGGCGCGCGGTGAGGCGTGCGCCATCGAGGCGATGGGGAACCCGCCAGAGGTAGCTCATCTCCGCCACGGCCCGAAGCATTGGGGCGAAGACGCCCATCGCCCGGATGATCCCCCAGGGCATGCCGCCGCGCCGCCATCCGCGGGCGGGGGTCAGGCCAAGGTCATCACCGATGGCTTCGATCAGGTCCAGGAGCTCAGCGCCGGTCAGGGTGTGCCCGGCGAAGAGGAGGCTCTCGAAGGCCGGACCCTCGGTCTCGACGGCGCGATCGGCGAGGCGGACCAGGGCGGCGGCGAGATCCGGCAGATAGGCCCAGGCGTGAGGCAGGTCGAGGGGTCCCGGATAGACGAGACGCCCCTGCCGGATGGACTTGACGATGGAAAGGTCAAGCCAGGATCCGCCGCCGGAGCCATAGAAGTCTCCCCCGCGCAGGATGATCGATCGCAGTTTGCCGGCCCGGGCCCGCGCCTGCATTTCGGCCTCGAGGGAGACGCGCAACCGGCCTTTCGCGTTGCTCGGCCTCTCCGGGGTCTCTTCGCTGAGCACGGCGGGCATGCCTTCGCCATAGCCGTAGATGTTGCCTGGCAGGAGAAAAAGGGCGCCGAGGCGCTCTGCGACGTCCATGCCCTGGCGCGCCAGGGGCAGCAGCTGCTCCGCCCAGTCCGTATAGGGCGGGTTGACCGCATAGACGACGGCAGCGGCGCCGGCGGCCGCCTGGGCCAGGGCGCGGGTGTCCGCCAACGGGATCACCAGCGGCTCGACGCCCCCCGGAAGGGCTTTGGGCGCCCTGCGGACCTGGGACATGACGCGCCAGCCGGCCGCTGCGAAGGCAGAGGCTGCTGCGCCTCCGAACCGGCCGTTGGCGCCGAGAATAAGGACACTGCGCTGGGCCATTCGACCCTCCCTTCAGGCGGCCGGCCTGTGGCCAGAACGGAGCCAATCTGCGCTACGGTCAGATATTCCGCTATTGGCCATCTTTGTAAACGAGATATACGAAAACGTATGAGCGAACGCCGTCCCTCACTCCGGCTTGACGCCTTCGACTGGACCCTGGTGCGGAGCTTCCTCGCGGTGCTGGATTCCGGAAGCATGAGCGCTGCCGCCAAGCGGCTGGGCCTTCAGCAGCCGACTCTCTCGCGCCAGGTGGCCGCCCTGGAGGACCAGCTCGGCGCGCCCCTTTTCGAGCGCACCGGGCGCGGGGCTGCGCCCACGGAGATGGCCCGCCTGATTGCCGATGACGCCCGGAGCATGCAGGACGGGGCGGACCGTCTGCGGCAAAGATTGACACGCCGCCAGACCCAGTCGACTGGCGACGTCCGCATCACCACAAGCCAGGTGGCGGCCAGCTATCTGCTGCCGCCGGTGATCGCCGCCCTTCAGGTCGCCGAGCCCGGCCTCCGGATCGAACTCGCCGCAGACAATGCGATCACCAACCTCCTTCGGCGGGAGGCGGACATCGCCGTAAGAATGGCGCGCCCCGAGCAGGGCTCCCTCCTGGCCCGCCAGATCGCGGACATCCCGATCGTCGCGTGCGCCCACACGGACTATCTCAGCCGGGCCGGCGCGCCGGTACACGCTCTGGATCTCCTGAAGCACCGGTTGGTGGGATACGACCGGGACGACACCCTCGTTCGCGCCTTCGCGGCCGCAGACCTGCCCATCCGCAGGGAGCACTTTGTCGCCCGGACAGATGATCAGCTCGCTTATGGCCGGCTGGTGGCTGCGGGTGTCGGCATCGGCTTTGTCGCCGCCTACAATCTCCGCTGGCTGCCCGGCGTCGTGCAGGTTCTGCCGGACATGCCGGTCCCGCCCCTGCCCTGCTGGCTGGCCGTGCACCGGGAGATCCGAGGCAATCCCCTGGTGCGCAGGACCTTCGATTTTCTGGCGGAGCGAATTCCGCAGGTCCTGGCTGACCGGTGAGATCGGCGCAGGCTTGAGACCGGCGGAGGTCCCGGGTCAAGGCCAAGGGTAATCGCGTCGCGCGCGCGGGCGTTCACCGCGGGGAAACTCCTGATGCACGGGCTGCACGCGTCCGTAGCCTGAACAATTCGATCGTGTGTTGCCTAGGCGTCGACCAGCCGGCCCAGTTGCGAAAAAGTCGCTTTGGATCGCCAGATTCCCTGCCATGATGACCCTCGCACAACGGTCCTGTCCGGGATGTCAGCCAAGGCGCCACGGCGGGCTGGGATCAGGGGGGGAAGCAGGCCCGACGTCCCAACCCTGCCCGGCGCGCCGATCTGAGGGCCACCGGGCCGCCAGATTGGAGCCCGCCTTGCCCCCCAGCGACCCGACCCGAACCCCATCCGTCAGCACGCCCCCCGGCGCCCCCCTCCAGGCGCTCTCGCCCGCCCAGGTGCGCTACGCACTGTGGCTTCTGCTGATCATCTACACGCTGAATTTTCTCGACCGCCAGATCGTCAATATTCTCGCCGGTCCCATCAAGGCGGAGTTCAATCTCTCCAACACGCAGATGGGCCTACTGACCGGACTCGCCTTTGCGTTTGTCTACACCGTCCTCGGCATTCCGATCGCGCGTTACGCCGATCGCTTCTCGTCCAACAGGATCGGGATCATCGCGGGCGCCCTCGCCGTCTGGTCGCTCTTCACAGCGCTCTGCGGGCTCGCCCAGAACTTCACCCAGCTTCTTCTCGCCCGGGTCGGAGTGGGGGTCGGCGAGGCGGGCTGCACCCCGCCCGCGCACTCTCTCATCGCCGATACGGCGCCGCCCGAGAAGCGCGCCTCCGCCCTGGCCTTCTATTCGATGGGCGTTCCCATCGGAACGTTCTTCGCCTTCGCCTTCGGGGGCTGGATCGCGCAGGCGCTTGACTGGAGATGGGCCTTCCTGATGGTCGGCCTGCCGGGCGTGCTCCTGGCCGCCCTGGCGTGGTTCACGATGAAGGAACCCCGCAAGCTTGGCATGGTCGCGCCGCCGAAGGCCGATGCGCAGTTCATGAGTTTCGGGGCATCGCTGAAGGCTCTCGGATCCATCCGCTCCTACTGGTACGCCAGCTTCGGGGCCGCGGTCCTCGCCTTCATCGGCTATGGCCAGGCCGCCTTCCTGGGCATCTTTTATGGCGAGGTGCACACCACGCCCCTGGCCCAGATCGGTCTGGCCCTGGCGGTCGTAATCGGCATCGGGGGCGCGATCGGGACCTATGTTGGCGGGCAGGTCGCCGATGCGGCGGCGAAGACGGACGCCCGGGCCTATTTCAGCGTGCCCGCTATCGCGATGATCGCATCGACGCCGCTGTTCTTCGCCGCAATGATGCTGCCGAGCGGTCCTTCCGGCCTCTCCGGGGGGCTTGGCGATCCCACGCTGTGGTCCCTCGGCCTGCTCGTCATCCCGGTCTTCCTGAACTCGCTCTGGTACGGACCCGTATACGCCTCGATCCAGGGCGTGGTCGGTCCGGCGCTTCGCGCGTCGGCCGTGGCCATCATGCTCTTCATTGTGAACCTGATCGGTCTCGGCTTCGGACCCACTCTGCTTGGAATGCTCGCCGATGCGCTGAGCAACTGGCGGCTTGAAGCCCTCCTGGCCGCGGGCAAGGACTTCAACGCGGCCTGCCTGCCGATCTTCGCCGACAATCGTCTGGTTGCGGCGGGCCAGGCGGCCCAGGGCCTCGCCGCTGCGAATCCGGATCTCGCGGCCGCCTGCGGTCTGGCCCGGGACGACGGACTGCGCTGGGGTCTGATCGTGAGCGGGCTTATCGGCCTTGTCGCAGTCGCGCTCTTCTGGCTGGGTCGGGGTTCAATCCGCGAAGACCTCGCTCGCGCGAGCGCCGCAGCCTGAGACTGCAGGCGCATATCGGGGCGTGCCTATGGCCGCTGAGGGGCGCGGGAGCCTGGTTTTCCAGCCTCCCGGCCGGTTGGGCGTCATGAAATCGTGTCTCTCCTGTGCAAGACGGATCCAATGAGATCTCAATTTCGCTCCCCTGACCGTTCGCGCTCCGGTCCCCTCAGCCGACGCCAAGTTGTTCTCTCGTCGGCAGCCCTGGCCTTTGCGGGTCTGGGCGCGCGCTCGGCCCTTGCGGCGGAGGGCGCCGACATCGTCGACCAGGTCCGGGGCTACGGTCCCCTTCGGCCGGACCCGGCCGGGGTCCTGGACCTGCCTGAGGGCTTTACCTACCGGGTGCTGTCCTCGGCCGGGGAGACCATGGACGACGGCTTCCTGGCGCCGGACCACTTCGACGGCATGGGGTGCATCGCCCTGCCTGATGGCCGCCTGGCCCTGGTCCGCAACCACGAGCTTGACGAGGGCGAGCACGGGCTGGGTCCCGCCGGCGGACGGCCGGAGCTGGAGGCCCGCCTCGCCGCCCTCCCCGCCTTTGACCGCGACGCCGGCGGGCGGGTCCTGCCAGGCGGGACGACGACCCTGGTGGTCGATCCCGCCACGGGCCGGCGCGAGCGACAGTTCCTGTCCCTGACGGGCGCCGTGCTGAACTGCGCCGGCGGGACTACGCCCTGGGGCAGCTGGCTGACCTGCGAGGAGACCCTGGTTTCGGCGCCGAAGACGGGCGCCAGCCATGGGTGGATCTTCGAGGTTCCCGCTTCGGCCCATGGCCCCGTCGCGCCAGTCGCCCTGACCGCCATGGGCCGGTTCCGTCACGAGGCGGCGGCGGTCGATCCGGCGACGGGCGCAGTCTACCTGACCGAGGACCGTGACGACGGCCTCCTCTACCGCTTCCTGCCGCGCTCGCCGGGGCGGCTGGCAGCGGGCGGGCGGCTGCAGGCCCTGGCCTTCGTCGGGGGCTCCGACAGCCGCAACTGGCGCTCGCAGGGCCTGTCCGTCGGCGAGACCCGCGCGGTCCGCTGGATCGACCTCGACGGCGTGGAAAGCCCGAAGGATGACCTGCGCCAGAGGGGCCACGCCGCCGGCGCCGCCCTGTTCGCCCGGGGCGAGGGCATCCACCTGTCGGTGCGCCCGGATGGGGCGGCGGAAGCCTTCTTCACCTGCACCTCGGGCGGCGCGCGGCGCCTGGGGCAGATCTTCCGGCTTGTTCCCGGGACGGGCGGCGGGGAAGACACCCTCGAACTCTTCCTGGAGTCCGCCGACCCGCGGGTGATGGACTATGGCGACAACCTCACCATCGCCCCCTGGGGCCATCTGGTGATCTGCGAGGACCGCGTCGGACTGAGGGCCAACCATCTGAAGGGGGTTACGCCCACCGGGCGCGTCTACACCCTGGCGAGACTGAGGATGCGCACCGAGCTGGCCGGCGCCTGCTTCTCCCCGGACGGGCGGTTCCTGTTCGTGAACGCTTATTCCCCGGGACGGACCTTCGCCATTGCGGGACCCTGGTCGAGCGTGATCGACGCCGCTGACTGACGGGTGGCGACCCGAGCCGGAAGACTCCCCCTCCGCAGGATCAAGACGGCCCCGGAACCTTTCGCCACCGGGGCCGCCCTTCCGTTGAGCCCGGCCGATCAGGCCAGGTCGAAGCGGTCCAGGTCCATCACCTTGGTCCAGGCCTTCACGAAGTCGGCCGTGAACTTCCCGGCGGCGTCGTCCTGGGCGTAGATCTCGGCCAGAGCGCGCAGCTCGGAGTTCGAGGCGAAGACCAGGTCGGCCCGCGTGGCGGTGCGAACGACCTTGCCGGTCGCACGGTCGCGGCCCTCGAAGAGGTCCTCGCCCGCCGGGGTCCAGGCGACGTCCATGTCCAGCACCCTCACGAAGAAGTCGTTGGAGAGCACGCCGACGCGGTCGGTGAAGACGCCGTGGCGGGCGCCCGAATGGTTGGCCCCAAGGACGCGCAGGCCGCCGACCAGGACGGTCATCTCCGGCGCGGTCAGGGTGAGGAGCTGGGCCTTGTCGACCAGAAGCTCCTCGCCGGGCGCCGAGACGCCGGCGCCGCGGTAGTTGCGGAAGCCGTCGGCGCGGGGCTCGAGGACGGCGAAGGACGCCGCATTGGTCTGCTCAGCAGTGGCGTCGGTCCGGCCGGGGGTGAAGGGCGCGGTGACCGACTGGCCCGCCGCCTTCGCCGCAGCTTCGACGGCCGCCGAACCGGCGAGGACGATCAGGTCGGCCAGCGAGATCTTCTTGCCGTCGGACCTGGCGTTGAAGCGGTCGCGGACGCCCTCCAGGACCGAAAGCACCGGGGCCAGCTGGGCCGGCTGGTTCACTTCCCAGTCCTTCTGCGGCGCCAGCCGGATGCGGGCGCCATTGGCCCCGCCGCGCTTGTCCGAGCCCCGGAAGGTCGACGCCGAAGCCCAGGCCGTGCTGACCAGTTCAGGGATGGTCAGGCCCGTCGCAAGCACGTCGGCCTTCAGGGCCGCGATGTCGGAGGCGTCCACCAGGGGGTGGTCGACGGCCGGGACCGGATCCTGCCAGATCAGCACCTCGGCCGGGACATCCGGGCCAAGATAGCGGGCGCGCGGACCCATATCGCGGTGGGTCAGCTTGAACCAGGCGCGGGCGAAGGCGTCGGCGAAGGCCTGCGGGTCCTTGTGGAACCGGCGGGAGATCGGCGCGTAGATAGGGTCGAACCGCAGGGACAGGTCGGCGGTCGTCATCATCGGGGCGTGCTTGACCGACGGATCGTGGGCGTCGGGAATCATGTGCTCGGGGCGCACGTCCCTGGCCCGCCACTGGTGCGCGCCGGCCGGGCTCTTCACAAGCTCCCACTCATAGCCGAACAGCATGTCGAAATAGCCGTTGTCCCAGGTCGTGGGATTGGGCTTCCAGGCGCCCTCGATGCCGCTGGTGATGGTGTCGCCAGCCTTGCCGGAGCCATGGGTGCTGAGCCAGCCGAACCCGGCGGCCTCCATCGGCGCGCCCTCGGGCTCGGGACCGACATGGCTGTCGGGGCCGGCGCCGTGGGCCTTGCCAAAGGTGTGGCCGCCGGCCACCAGGGCGACGGTCTCCTCATCGTCCATGGCCATTCGGGCGAAAGTCTCGCGGACGTCGCGGCCGGAGGCGACAGGGTCCGGATTCCCGTTCGGGCCCTGCGGGTTGACGTAGATCAGGCCCATCTGGACCGCGCCGAGGGGCTGGGCCAGCTCGCGCTCGCCCGAATAGCGGTTGTCGCCGAGCCATTCGGCCTCGGGACCCCAGTTGATGTCCTCTTCCGGCTCCCAGATGTCCGCCCGCCCGCCGGCGAAGCCGAAGGTCCTGAAGCCCATGGACTCCAGAGCGACATTGCCGGCCAGGATCATCAGGTCCGCCCAGGACAGGCTGTTCCCGTACGTCTTCTTGATCGGCCAGAGCAGCCGGCGGGCCTTGTCGAGGTTGCCGTTGTCCGGCCAGGAATTGATCGGCGCGAACCGCTGGTTGCCGGTCCCGGCGCCGCCGCGGCCGTCTGAGATCCGGTAGGTGCCGGCGCTGTGCCAGGTCATCCGGATGAAGAGCGGGCCGTAGTGACCCCAGTCCGCGGGCCACCAGTCCTTGGACTCGGTCATCAGGGCGCGGAGGTCCTTCTTGACCGCCGCCAGGTCGAGCTTCTGGAACGCCTTGGCGTAATCGAAGTCCGGATCCATCGGGTCGGTCTTCGCCGATTGCTGGCTGAGGATCTTCAGGTTGAGCCGGTTGGGCCACCAGTCCGCATTGGACTGGATCTTCGCTTTGGTCCGGCCGCCATGGCCGAACGGGCACTTGCCTTCAGCAGATGACATGTCGTTTCCCTCTCCTCTCGCCACCGGGGATTCCGGGGCCTCATCCCCCCTAGCTAGGCGCCTGCGCTCTATCGGGCAAATCGATTGTTTTCATCAAGACCATCGCCTTAATCAATGGGGCGTTCATCCGGCGCCGGTGATCTCCCTGGAAAGGTCCCAGAGCCGGTCTGCGCTCTCCGGGTCCAGGGCGTGCGGCATGACGCCGATCCAGGGTGCAGAGGGCGTCCAGGGCTCAGCCTGGGCGCAGTCTTCCAGATACAGCCCGCCAATCCCTTCGAGATCCGGAGCCACGGCGGCCCAGACGCTGGTGGAGGCGCCTTGTTCCGGGGTCTTGAAGCCCTCGCGCAAGGCGCCGGTCTCTGCATCGATCCAGCCCATGGCGACCATCTCCTCGCGCGCCATGTGCCGTTGAAGGGGCGTCATGATTCCGCCGGGCATGACGGCGTTGGCGGTCACGCCGCGACCTGAGAAGCGGGCGTGGAAGCCGACGGCGAACAGGCTGTTGGCGGTCTTGGCC